>JANWJG010000023.1 GCA_025449485.1 Nitrosotalea sp.
AAGATTTTATCAAGATGTCAGGCTGTGAATTTTTGCAGCTTCCAACAAATCCAATAGATACAAAGGCAATTTTAGAAAAATGTCTCAAGGCAGAGCAAGGTGCCATAGTCAACTGGAACAAGGTATGCAATATGACACATGGAAAGGATCCTGCGACATATGATGTTGCAAAGGACATCCTAAAAGAAGAGATAGAGCATGAGGCATGGTTTTTAGAATTATTATATTCAAGACCATCAGGTCATATGCGAAGAAAGTTTCCAGGAGAGAGACCACACACCCAGAAACATTCAAGATCTTTGGGTTAACATCATTTTTTCTTTTATATTTTTTCAAAACATCATGATAAATATCTGCAAGCAAATGATATACTTGGCAATATACAATTGATAATAATCATATGTGGTCTTCCAGGAGTTGGAAAAACTACGCTTGCAAAAAATCTTGCACCAATGATAAATGCAAGTGTCTTGTCTTCAGATAAAATTCGAAAGGAATTGTTTCCAATTCCAACATATTCCACAGCAGAGCTAAAGATGGTTTATGATGTAATGATTGTAATTGCAAAATACCTCAATGATATTGATGAAAACTGTATCCTAGATGCTACATTTAACAGAGAAGATTCCAGAATGGAGGTAAAAAAGAAACTAGGATTGGACGATGGACAATTTCAGATAATAGAATGTTCTTGTCCAGAAGATATTGCCATTTCAAGACTGGAATCACGCAAAAACGACTATTCGGATGCAACAATACAAGTATATCAAAAGATGAAAGGCATGCGTGAGCCTGTAAAGGCAGATCACATTACAGTAGATACCACACAGCCCCCAGAGGAAAGTGCTGCAAAAGTAGCAGAATACATTTCAAAAAGACTGGGCAAAAACTCAGGGTAATTCTTCAGAGCCTGGTGCACAGTACTTGTGGACCCATTTTCCTGCAGGATTTTTTGCAATCTCCTCGCCTGACTTGATCGGCGCGTTACATTCTGAACACGTAGTCTTGAACTTGGCTTTCATGATACCATGGTACCAAAACCGAATAGATAAACTATCAAAGATGTAAACAGGCGATAAACAAGGTCAACTCACTAGAACATCTCCTTTTTATCAGACCCCATAACAGATTATTTGAAAAAAGCTAGAACTCTGCGATAATAAATTAACCCAAATGCAAGAATGAATCAAAAACATATCAATAAAAGTGCAAATATCGCATCCATTTCTGGTGAAACTTGTCAACGTTTAAGAATATTTCCATCCTAGTTTTTTCATTACTAGTTTTGAGCATGTGCATACCTGCATATGCATTACAATCAAACATGCTTGACCCAAATCTTCAGGTCACTTTAGAGTATCCAGATGTAGTAAAACATGGAGACATGTTTGTCCTGTCATCTATAATCAAGGCAACTGCAGACCAAATATCAAACATCACGCTTTCAATATCCTCACCTGAACTATACTTTACAAATAATACTTTTAGTTTGGCAAAGCTTGTAAAAGATTCTACTTTTGGAAATGACTTTAAACTAGAAACAAAAAGTGATACACCAAACGGAGTGTTTGTTGCAAATGCCCAAGTCACTTATTACATAAAAGGACTCTTTGACGTAAATCCTGTAAAGAATACATTCACTCACGCATTTAATCTCAATACCCAATCTAATCCAATTTTGAGTTTTGACATCCAGGCTCCAAGCAATGTATTTTCAGGAGAGTCTTTTTCAATAAAAGGAACAATAAAAAATCAAGGTTCCATAGCCCAAAATGTACTGGTGACAGCATATTCAGATGACATTAGTCTTGAAGGCAAAAAATCATTTTTACTTTCAAGCCTTGATTCTGGGAAAAATTCAGACTTTGAGTTCTTGGTTAACACACCAAAAGATCTAGACATTCCAACCCATGCAGTGATTCATGTAAATGGTACATATTCTGATGATTCAAATCAATCTCATTCGATTCAAGATTCAGTCAACATATTTGCAAGACACCGAGGCATGATGGAAATTGGAGATGCAAACGGAATTTGGCTTGGTACATTTTTTATTGCACCAGTGGTTGGAGTTGGTACAATTGTTTCAAGTGCAATAGGATTTTTCATTTTCTTGTGGCATTTTAAAAACAAAAAGAAACAAAAAAAGAATAAAAAACAAAAGACATAGCATCACCCTTAAATTACCTCAAACTTGGCTCTAGTTTGTTCATACCATGGTAAAGCCAATAGTTTATGGTGCAATAGGTGGAGGAGCTGCAGTGGCTGTAGCAGTCATTGTTCTTTTTGCATTCCACCCTGCAACACAACAACATGCATTGAATGTAGATCCAAGAACCGAAATGGTCATGGGCGTAGGAAATGTTGTTCGAGTTTATGTGCAGAATACAGGTTCATCTCCATTGACAAATGTCAAAGTAGATTATGGAACTAGTTCTGAACCAGCATTACCAATTTTGAATCCAGGCGAAAAACAAATATTTTCTCCACCAGCAGGTACAAAGATGGTAACAGTGACAAATGATCAAGGTGTCACCGTAACAAAACCCATCTCAGATTCAATGCAATAAGAATTCAAAGATCATCAAACTTGTTTTATTATTTAAAAATCAGGCAGAGATACGCCAGTATTCCCAAAAATACACTAGTAGAGTTTGTCAAACCGCTATACTGTGGGGGTTTTGCTTATGGTAACTTTTTGGTATTCTTCTGGATTTTCTTCTTTTAGTCTTTGAAAATAGACTTCTTCATACGGCATTTCATTAATTTGCCAAATTTCTATTTAAAGAAAAGATGCACTAATTTTACCAGGCTAGGTCAAATATTTCACAATTCATAAAGATGAATAGCATGTAATTATCAGAAATAACGAGTTTTAACTGAGTGTCATTTATTTATCAACAGATGACAGACGATGTTCTAATCAAGAAAATCAAGGAAAAAATAGCCAATAATGAGAACAAGTTAGAAAAACAGATAAGCGAGGTGGAAAAGATTTGGGAAGATACAGGTCTGGATCCAAGGGATCCGTCATACCTGGTAGAAAAAACAATGAGATTTGAGATGGCTCAGGAAAATGTCAATAAGGTGTTCTTGCAGTTCAAGGAGATTATTAATGAGTACAAAAGACTCTGCGCTGAACTTGAAAAATCAGACTAGATATCACATGTAAGTCAGGATTAACTAGCATTTTATCAGATTTTTAAAGTTGCATGAGAAGTAATTAGTTGAAAAATCTAATTTGACCTGTCTGTGCTGCCGATTCAATATCGTGTATGATTTTCATCAGATCATTGATGTCAAATGGTTTGTAGACTACAGCGGTAGCTTTAAGATCTTCCAGTCTCTTGGCAGTGTCCTGAGATAGATCCGTTGTAATCATTATCACTGCAGCATCAGAGTTCATTTCCCGAATATGATCAAGTGCGTATAACCCATCAGTATCAGGCATGACGACGTCTAACAGTGTAATATCCGGTTTTAGTTTTTCATACAATGTTACCGCATCATTACCATCATGACCTATTCCAACCACTTGAAAGTTTTTCAACTCCAAGAGTTCAACAAGAAGAGAACGAACATCAGGATTATCATCTACTACAAGAACAGTCTTTAGCCTACGATTACTTTCCACTTACTTGGTACAGGACATTCCCTATTTAAGGTATTTTCCATGACAGAGTCACTTTTTATAGAGAATCAGATCCAAAACATCGCAAGCATTACACTTCATATAGTGATCTACTACGTTTATTGGGAAAATATGAATGAAATTCACCAAAATTAATATAAAGATCTCCTGTTGACGTATACATAGAAATCCATGAAAACAATCACCGAAAAACAAATAGAATCAACAGATTCATTTTCGGCCTCAAATGATAATTCTAAAATTTTATCACAGTTAACTGAAGTGTTATCAGTTTTATCAAAAAATGACGCATTGACAATATTTCTCATGGCAAATGAAGGAATCAAGTCAGAGCTTGACACACCAACAAAAATAGGTTTGACAAAGAAGCAGTACTATACCAGACTAAAACAATTGGTAGATTTGGGTTTGATTACTAAAAACAATGAATCATACATCCAGACAGCATTTGGAAGAGTTGTTTATCAAAAACACATCATAGGACTAACAAATAACATCAAGAATTCAAAATACTTGCAGATGGTAGACGTACTAAAGGCAGATCCAAAATTCAATGACAAAGATATCATGGAGTTTATGTCAAAAGTTGAACCACAGGTTAGTTCTGATTTAGAATCATCTAGAAAATCTTTCACAGTGGTATCATCATATGAAGACATGGTTAGAAAAATTTTAGAGATGGTCGAATTTGCACAAAACGAAATACTTCTTGTCACCAGATTCCAAAATGAACTTATTATAAATTCCATTTTGAAAAAGGCAAGTTCTGGAATAAATGTTAGAGTTCTTGCAGATACAAACCTAGTTGAAAACTATTTTGAAAAAGAGATGCCTGTAAAATCAGACAAGAACAAGAAAGAGCGTGAAAACGTAGTTTCTAATCCATACTATCCTTCAAGAATAGATAGAAGATATGTGCAAGTTCCTTTCTGCGTAATGATCATAGATAACAAATATGTTGGACTTGAGATCATAGACCTAAGCGAATCAAAAAAATTCAAGATGGCCATTTTTGGCGAGGATGTTAATCTTTCTTCATCAATGATGCCTCTTTTCAACAGCCTATGGCAAAAATCAAACGTAAATCATCCCAAAGTAATCACGAAATCAGTATAAAATCACATTTAAGAACTTAGAAACTGATTCAATACAAGACCAATAAATAATGATATTTGTATAGTAAATATACTATTTCTAATAGTAGTTCTTGTTTTATTCATGTTCTTTTTATCATCATAATTCTTTGACAACTTTACAATTTTCAAAACAATGTAAGCACATACGGTTAAACCTAAAGCAATTCCTGCCACATTTATTCCAAGAAAATAATAACTTGTAATAATCAGAGCCGCAATTGATGTTATAGAACCAATAATTACGCCAAAACTTTTTCGAACCCCGATAACAATAGGTATGGTTCTTCTGCCTCCTTTTTTATCACCTTCCAGGTCACGTATATCATTCAAAGGCCCATTGATGAAATAAATTAAAAAAACTATTGCTGACGAGGCAATTGCCAAATATGACACATTTTGTATTGCCAATGCACCCATCATGGATGCAATAAATCCTCCAAGAGCAGTAACAATTGTTTTCACTACAAACATACTCTTAAGCTGTACTTTAGGATGAGAATACGCAATTGCCAATCCCATGAAAACAAGTGCACCAATTCCTGTTTGTACATTAATTGAAAATGCAAGCATGGTAGAGACTGCAAAAAATCCAATTGTGTGGTACAAAATTTGTAGATAGTTCTTTCTTTGTGAACTTATGACATTACGATTATTTACTTTATCAACATCGTAGTCAGTAAGATCATTGTAAAGATAAGTAGCAAGAGCTAGAAAATATACAGATGTAGTAAGTTTAGCAAGTACTAGAAAATCCGGAATTCTCATGCCAGATGCAATAAAAAACGTGCCAAGAGTAGCAAGAGCAAAACCATAGACAATGGTTCTTGATTTTACAACAGAATAGAGTATACTGCATTGTGCGAGTATTTTCGTACCCAGATCAGATGTATGCGGTCTTTGCGCTAGAGCCATTTTACCCCTTCGTTGTATTCACATATTACAGCAAAATATTGATACATATTCTCCATATCTGGATAAATATAGTATAGATTATAACTTTTTGGATAATACATCCCAAAACATGAAAAATATATCACTATTATCATATTTTATGTAATTTTTCATAAATCTGAATTCTATGTCACCAAATGTGTCATGTGTCAAATAATAACACTAACCACACAACAAAGATACATTCCAACATAAAGAAACTTCGATGAATTCGTCCATAATGATTGATACTCACATCAAATTAAAACATCGAATTTTTCTACACAGATGATTATTTAGATCAGTGTGAGAATAACCAGTCCTTTACCAGATTTGTTATTTGCACCCTGGATTCTTCTGAATATCTTTTATTATCTTGAGTGTAAAAAATACAGTGATTAAACCAATGATCACAATCTAAAATATCTATTTTTTTATCATTGCTGTTTACTAGATTGCAGAATTGTGTACTTACTTCGGGAAAAACATTTTTATCTTTTTTACCATGAAGAAACAATACTGGCACATCAATATCAGATAATTTAGAGATCATAGTATTTCGAAATGCCAAAACATCTACAATATAACGGTATGAATAATAGAAATTAAGAGATACGTCGTTTAACATCTGTTCAATTTCACGACCACCAATTTTTAAAAAATTTGGTAGTTTTTGTGTTGCCATAATTCTAGTTTTTGGGGTCAGCATTTTACGCAATAAAAAATATAGAAAACGAATATTGCTCGGTTCAATCTCACTTCGTTTCTTTATACTAGGTATTCGTACATAAGGTGCAAATAAGATCAAGCCATCAATTGATTTTTTAAAAGTATGAGCATACCATAGTGCATATGTACAGCCCATGCTATGAGCAAGAATGAATAATTTTGAAGTACCCTTTATTTTTGTAATAATAGCATGTATCGAGGTAAGACATGCGTCAAAGTCTAGGTCTCCTTTTTCCCCATACGATTTTCCATGACCAGGCAGATCAATACTGTACACATCAAACCCATTTTTTGCCAGAGAATTTCCAATATAATCAAATATTCTCGCATCACAGCAAAATCCATGAATGCATAACACTATTTTATCAGATGGTACATTAGATGAGTACTTTATTACATTAATTTTTCCGTTACTTGTTTCCTGTAGTGTCATATTGAAACTACTTTCTTCCTATCACGCTGAAAAGTCTTGCATAAAGCACAAAGCTATGTGGGTCTTGCGACATTTCTTTGAGATCACTTAGCATGTCATCAAATTCTTTTTTACTCATAAGGCCAAGAGAAAAGATTTGCGGTTTCAAACTAAGAGCAATCTTCCATCCAAGAGAGTTGAAAGGCTCACGTCCCATCACAAGACAAGGCGAATATGATTCAATAGTACTATCAAGATTTTGGTCAACAAACATTTTGTACAATTTTCTACCAGAATAAGGATCTCCCCCGGCATTTTTTACAAGTTTTACATAGATCTTTCTTAGAGTATTCACACCCTTTCGTTTTGGATAGGACAGCCACGAATCAGGAGCATGATCAAGCTCCTGGACTATTATGGTACCACCTTTTTTTGCAAGACGAGTCATGCGTTTCAACGCATTTGCCTTGTCACTCAAATGCACAAACATGAATCGTGAATATACAATATCAAAAGTCTCAGCAGGTAGAGTTTGGGACGTGATTATGTTATCGCATAAGTATGAGATGTTTTTTTGTTTTGTTGATGCTTTACAATATTTGATATAGTTTTCATTGATGTCAAATCCTACCACTTTGCCACTTTTTCCTACCATATCACCCATCATTTTTGTGACCTCACCTGGACCACAACCAACATCACAACATTTCATTCCTCTTCTAACACCCCCTTTTAGTAGAGCATCCCTAGTTAGAGGTTCAAACAAAGCAGATTGGATCTTTAGTCTTTCAATTTCATCAGACGTATTACCTAAAACATAATTATTGCTAGAACCACTCCCCATTTTTTGCATACCCTTGTCTTCCATGCTGGCTATACCGTGATGATTATTATCAATTATGGTCATATGTTACAACAATTATCATTTTTATACCATGTAACACTGCTAAAGTGCATCTTAGGATTCATCAATTTACCACATTACAAACTTTTACTGGTATACACAATCCGGGACGTTTGTCCATATCAAAATAGTTAAAACTATATGAATACAGCATTTCATGGTACAAGACGAGTTGATCGTATGATAATAGAAAAGAAACTTTACAATTACATAAAACAAGAATACAAACCATCGATTTCCACATTCCTGCTAGTCATGCTTTTTGCAGGAATTATGCCAATACAGGCTAGTGCAATTGAGCCATTACTCCCACAGTACGAGCCTACCCAACACATTTCATCAAACCCAAATCTGTATGTATCTGCAGAAAATTCATTTTTTAAAAACTATTTTGCGGGACCTCAAGTAATTCAAGTAATTGTAATTGACCCCAACATAAATAGACTAGATCAAGCATACGGTGAGCCCGATGTTACAGTGAATGGAAAAAAAATACGAATGGCACAGGCAACTGATGGGGACTGGTATGCATATTTTGCAGATAGTAAACAAGCCCAGATTGCAGACTCTACACAGATAGGTACCTCTGGCAAAGGCCTCGATTTTGGCAAGTTTTGCTCTCCTTCAAGTGCAATTATTGCAACAGGTGTTGATTTTGCACAGACAAATGGAATTGCAATAGCAAGGAGTGCGCCTGGATCATCAGATGGAAGCCAAAATCCACTAACTACGGTATCTGCAACATGTACAGGAATTGTGGATCATACAGTACCTAGCATTACAGGTGCAAAATCTAATTTACTGGATCATGTCGTAAGAGAAAATAAAACATTAAATTTGAATTTAGGAAAAGCTGGCCAAATAGCACAACAGTCTAACAATCAGGCACTAATTGATGCATGGCCAATAATTCAACTATACGATTTTGGTCCGAGTACAAAAGTAACAGTTCAATACAACAGAGGTGGTTCCGGAGTCCAATCTATTGAGCTCAACTTCGATAGAATCCCTTCCAATTTCATTGGAATCGTAAGTAGCAGAATGGATTGGCCAAGAAGTGCAAATGTGCACGGAGATGTGATTGATCCTCAACTCAACATTGATCCAACCCAGGAGGACTCGTGGACATGGGGAACATCCAGCACAAACAATACAACATACTATCAAGCATTTGATAGGAGTGGAGCGCCTGATGCGGATGGGACAGTTGCAATGCAGAATCTAAGCGGCAACTTGACTTTTATGATGTTCAATCACAACGGTAGACTGACAGAGGATCCAGCACCACAAGGAGTTGTAGTTGCTTCATTACAGCCAAATGGAATACAAAAGATAACAAAAGCTGACAGCG
The DNA here is from genome assembly GCA_025449485.1 of Nitrosotalea sp. Classification (GTDB taxonomy): domain Archaea; phylum Thermoproteota; class Nitrososphaeria; order Nitrososphaerales; family Nitrosopumilaceae; genus Nitrosotalea. The sequence goes on from JANWJG010000023.1 coordinate 9,115, forward strand.
GTTTTTACAGGACTTTATCAATTAATGAATTTTCCATTCCACTTACAATACTAGAACTACAACCAAACGTAGGAATATTTGGAGATTATGATGCAAGTGGTATTGCAGAAATCATAACTTTGGATAACGCTCAGAGGGACAAGTCATTTACAGTCAATTATAATGAAAAATCATATGCAGTCATTATAAAATTCCATACCGCAACACTGACCATGGGAACACCTGGAAATATAGTTACCAATTCAAATCCACCAACAAAACAGGTAATGTCAAGTCAATATTTCTCAAGTCCCATTTTTGCTGCATTTCTCAGATTAATCACATCATAGAAAACTTGCGCACATACTAATTAATACATAGTTACCTGAGAGAGTATTTCAAATCAAATCTTGATACCAATTACAACAGGTTTGCCTTTTCGGTATACGGATAGGCCGATTAGTTTTGCCATAATACCATATTTTTTCTTGCGAAGTTTAATTGCTTGAGATGATTCAGATTCATTTGCAAAATATGCAGTTGCATCAACCCAGTCTCCTTTTGGCGTACCTTTCATGTTTGATGGTACAATTCGAATATTCTTGTTATTATTCAGGCGTTTGATTTTGCCAGTAGTAGATGGTGTTGCAACATAGAGTATTCCACTATCAATGACAAACCAGACAGGCGTCCTTATTGCTTGACCATTTTTTTTATATGTTTCAAGATTAAGATACTTTTCATCAAGAAATGGAGCTATCATATCAGATGACATTTTCTGAAATATTTAGCACAAAACCAGATTAAAAGATGACGATGAAAAGATACTAGATGTTGTTCGTAAGATACACTATTTTATTTTATAACTTGCTTGGTCTAATTCATGTTTGAGAAGTGCAACTTGTTCTAGATTCCTGAATAACTCATTAGACGCTTTTAGCATAACAGCAAGCTCAAGTACTTCATCACGACTCATAGATTTTTTGTTAAATTCATTAGGGTATGGTAAGAGTAATTCTTCAATTATTTCCCATAGTTTTTCATCAGGTAACTCGCCTAGTTTTTTTTTAAAATATTCAACATGCAAATTCAAACAGAATCAGTTCCCAGGATAATACATTTCCAACACATGAAAATCAGATTATTATTAATGAACTAGTATTATATCAAGTACGGAATATTGTCAATAGATCGGATTCCAAAGTGGTAATTTTTGCTCATAACGAGTCAATCAGTTTTTGAGTCATTTTTCAGATATGAATTTATTTTGTTCTCTTGCAGTTTCAGAATTTGTCTTTATAAGGTCACACATCTATTTGACTTGATCCATAGATCCATCATTGTTTATACTAAACCAGAAGGTAGTGCCTTTCCCAAGGTCACTATCTAGCCACATTCTACCACCAAGACCATCGATTATGCCTTTGCAGATCACTAATCCAAGGCCTGTACCACCATGTCTTCTATTGAGCGAAGTATCAACCTGGTAGAACTTTTTGAACAGATTCTCCTGTTTTTCTTTTGGAATTCCTATTCCATTATCCTTTACAAAAAATCGGATTTCATTGTCTAGTACCTGAGAGCCAATTTCTATTCTGCCTGATTTTTTAGGAACAAAGTCAATTGAATTTTTTATCAGATTTGCAAACACCTGCATTAATCTATTTTTATCACTAGATACAATCTGATCGTTAGTTGTAGAATTGATAAATTCTATATTCTCATTTTTCATAAGGGGTGAAAAAGATTCAACTACTTCTTTCATGAATTCACTAAGAGAGAAATTCTTTTTATCAAATCTCATCTTGCATAAATCTAGTTTTTGAGTATCAAGAATATCAGCAATCAGCCGTACTAGTTTCTTTGAACTTTCAGCTATTTTACTGACAGCATTAGTCTGTTCTGAATTTAGGATACCAATAAGTCCTGGTTCTAACAACATTTCACTATAGCCATCTATTGTAACAAGAGGTGTTTTCAATTCATGAGTTATCATGGTTGAAAATTCTTCTTTTTTGACATCAGCCTCTAGTAATTTTTGGGTAAGTATGTCATTTGAACGGAACATCCGGTACATAAAGAATCCTGTAAATATTACAATTGATACAATCATCACAATTATCAAGTATGATGATTCCATAGTTGCGAGGATAACTCCAAAAACAGTATCAGATGGTTGCATTAGTACAATAGCCCAGGTATGCGTTCCGATTTTTATAGGCTCATACACAGAAAACATTTGTGTGCCATTAATTGTCTCCGTGATAGAGCCACCTTTTCCATCCAGTGCATTTTTTACACTTTCCAAGTTAGCATATGTAACAAGTTTTTTACTATCCTGAGGCTGACTTGTATCAACTACAGAGTTACCATTATGGTCGACAATCACAATTCGTCTATCATGTGATAGATCTAAACTAGAAAGTTCATGCTCTAAGGAATCCAAATTAATCAATCCCACCCAGAGTCCTATCAGAGAACCATTACTAGAATAGAATGGCTCAGAAATGGCAACCGCCTTACGATCTGTGGCTTGAGAAATGTATGCCTCACTCACATATGTGGCATGATTAGCAATAGCACCTTTGTACCAATCTCGGAATGCAAAATTTAGGACTTTATTATTTACTTGTGCAGAATATGGCTCTTGCATATACATATCGCCATTTGGCATGACAAAAAATAATACATTAAAGTCCTTATCGTGATCAAGTATTTGTCGAGCATCCCGTCTCTTCTCTAGATCCATATTACTAGGAATTCCCTTTACAGATGCGTTTATGTAATTTGCATATGCGGTATTTTGTACATATGTATTATTACCGGCAATCTCCAAAGTGGTTATTTTTTCAGAAAATTTGGTTGCTACGGTAGAAGATATTAGTTTTGCAACATTTGTTTTTGTGATTACAATTTCGTGTTTTAAATCAGATGTTTGAAGATTTATCACATATACAGATATTCCACAAATTACAATGACAGAGCCAACTATGATAGAAAAGATCTTGATGGTGTAATTGATAGTCATTTTATTTTTTACAGACCACTTTACTGTTCTTGTCACCATCATACAACCCCTTTAGTGTATCAATATCACAACCTGAAATATAGGGATAATCAGGAAGTATTGGACTCATCAGGTCTTCAGAAGCAGTGGAATGTCCCAATCCCAATGCATGACCAAACTCATGTCTGATGATTGCGCCAAGATTATTTGTGTCAAGCTTGTTTGCCTTGAAGATGGTTATCTTGGATTTTAATATCTCATTTCCATCTACCAGAGTCTTGGTATATCCAGAATATCCATCAGGGCTTATATCATTTGTAAGAATGATTTCAATGTCCCCTACCCCGTTAGGAGATCCATTAATGTCAAACTGTTGAGGTATGTATTGCTTGGTAGGCTCAGAGTATGCAGTCTCTACTGCTCCTGCCCACCCCACATAATATACCGAAGAAGTGCCTTTTTGTCCTATCCCTGTAGCAGAGTCATCAATTGTTACAGCCTTTGTTGACAAGATTGCATCTTTCATTGCATCAATCATATTTTGCTGGAGATTTGCAGTGTTGGTAACATGAATGTGAATTATTCTACCATTAGCAATATTCCATGCAACCCATGTGTCTATGGTATCACCTTGAAGGTTTTGTATAACATAATTTGAATTATAATTGATCTGTAAATGTGACGCAGTTTGCGTCACTATTTGATTCTCATAATATACATATCCAATAAAACCAAGAGATATTGTAACTGCAATTACTGCAATGGCTGAATAGAATCTTTTGTGTGTTTTTTGTTCTGTCTTTTCACTATTGTATACTATTTCTTCAAGAAGTATTTTTTCCTGCTCCAGCTCTTTTGATTTTTGTGATTCTACACCTAATTTCTTTTCCAGGTTTTGTTTTGATATCATCAGTTCATCTGCCTGGGCAGAGACAGAGTCATTTATTTCCTTTAGGAGAAATTTTTCTTGTTCCAGTTCTTTTATCTTTCTGGAATCGTCATCAGATGATAGTTTTTTATCCCTATGTTCATCTTTGTTGTCACGGGCGATCTTATTCAGCCCCCTATGACTTGTAAGAGTACTGCCAGTTTTACTGGTTTTTTAAGACAAGAGTGCACACCTTTTTTTATTAGGACATCTATTTCGGCATCTGTAATAGATGATGCGGTAAACAAGATTATTTTATTTTCTTTTATCTTTCCACTTTTTTGGAGATGTTCTACCACATCGACTCCGGTAAATTCGGGCATTGCAAGATCCAATAGTACTACATCAAATTTTTTTTCTGTGATCAGTGTAAGACCTGCCCTACCGTCGTTAGCAACAGAACACTGATGACCCTTGACAGAAAGATACTTTGACATCATCTCTGTGATGGTTTCATTGTCATCAATTAGTAATATTTTCATTCAAATTTCCCCTATTGGCAAATGGTATATGATTGATACTATTTATGGATATAGTAAGTTACTAAACTCATATAATCAAGCATGGAAGAGTTCTAGTTGCATGATAAGGGAAAACCAACGAAGATCATAATCTAATAAAGGTTTTCATGTCACAAAGTGATCTATAACAAGTCTTATGGAAATTCCAGTTCTACAGAAACTAGATTGACAGTTGATGAATTCAAAGCAAAGGAGATAGCAAAAAAGTTCTTGGAACAATACCATTCAATCATAGTAAACGAGGTTCGTTTAGAAGATGAGGCATGGATAGTCTCTGCAAAAACAGGGTTAATGCCCAAAGATGTCAAAAAAGTAATGATTGATGCAGAGACAGGCAGAATCTTGGGGTATTCATAGTTGAAAACTTGTCAGCTGCGTCAAGTCGATTTAGGTCCAGATAGAACTTTTATACCTAAAACGAGTATAGGGAACTCATCAAAAATGCTTGACAAAGAAAAAAACTTGACAGTTTTTGATTCTGACCCAGGCTCTCACATGTACGATAACAGAATGCGACTTGAAAAGATAAAAGGTGAACTTTTAAAATTTGGTCTGACATCAAACCAAGCCAAGGTTTACATATTTTTAGGCAAGTTCGGTCCCAAAACTGCTTCAGATGTTTTCAAAGCTCTAGGGCTCCCTAGAACAGAAACCTATTACATCATAAAAACATTGCAGAATCGCGGAGTAGTCACCGCAGAGCTTTCATCACCCACAAGATATTCTGCATTACCAATTGAAAAAACAATGTCGATATTGATTGATGCAGAAAAAGAAAAAATCAATACACTTGCAAAACAGCAAGATGAGATCTCAGAATTATGGAACGCAGTTCCCACACTTGCAATAGAGACAATTGATGATGAGAAGGAAAAATTACAAATGCTTCAAGGAAATCCACAAATCTTTACTAAAATATCCAACATGGTAAATACTGCAAGGGAAGAATTTTTAATTTTTGGCTCAGTCAAGGATCTTTCGAGATTTTATCATTCAAATATTTTTGACACATTACCAAATTCCATACTCAATGTCAAGATCATAGTTTCACCTGCACATACTGTTCCAGAATATGTAGAGAAAATAGACAAGCGGAGAATCAAGATAATGCCTACAAGCAAAACTGACAACCAGTGTTTTGTGTTAAAAGATAACCGAGAAATACTAATGTTTTTGAGAAATGCCATGCATCCTTCAAATGACATATTTGCAGTATGGTCAGACTCTAAACCTTTGATTGATGCCATGCACAATCTATTTGATTACTCATGGGAGAAGGCAGCAGTATGCCGTTGATCTGGGTTTCATCAAAAAATCAACAGGTGAGAATAGAAATTGAATGATAATGAGATAATGAACGACAACAAGAAGTTGTTTACAGCAGCTGTAGAAGACGCCCTAAATGACATGGGTGGACCTACATTAGAGATGGTCAATACCAGTCTGATTCAAAAGTACAAGTGTGCACTTTCTGATTGCCTAGAAAATCCGGATTATCTGAAAAGTGTACTCAGAGAGATATTTGGTTATGCAGACATTGCAGTCATAGCAAGGATCAAGAAAAATCTTGGGGAGTTCAGCCAAGAAAGACCCGTAGGCGAGTTTCTCAAGGTGTTAACAAAATAGAATGCAAACAGAGAATGAGAACGTAAGAAGAAACAAGTTATTTGTATTTGGTCTTCTTTCGGTTGGCTTTGCCGTATTAATTTCAAATATCATAAGCAAGAATGCAGCAGACGTAACTACAGACTTTCTCATGGTGATTTTATCAGGAGGACTGTTAGTATTATCAATAATTATCGCCGTACAATTCAGACTAGGCGGAGAACATGGGAAAGCATATCTCTTATTTGCAGGATTTGCTTCACTTTGGTTTGCTGCAGAGATAATATGGTTAAATTCCGAAATCATATCTAGCCTACTCCCATTTCCAGAACAAGGAGATTGGTTCTATCTTGCAGGATATTCTTTATTGTTTATTTTTTCAATATATTATCTAAAGCCATTCAGACTGGCCATTTCTAACAAATTGCTTGCCTATGCAGCACTTGCAAGCCTGATATTTTTTATTCCAACAATATATTCAACTTATTCTCTTAATAGGGATGCGTCCATTTTTGAAATTTTATGGGGTGCAGTATATCCAATTGCAGATACGATGATCTTGTTTCCAGCAGTCTTGGGGTTATTGCTATTTGTCAAAGGTAAAGTGGGCTTGTTTTGGTCTTTTACCTGTATTGCAATCATACTAAACATCATAGCTGATTCTGGATTTTTCTTCCTAGACATTGACAAATCATCTTACAGTAGTAATCCAATCAATATCTTGTACATGTGGTCATACATTTTATTTGCATTTGGAATTTATAGTCACGTCAAGTTATTCAAAAAACCAAAAATGAAATCTTTTGGTAAAACTGACGATCTAAAATAAATTCAGATTTATTTTGATATAGAATTGTCAATTTGAACTGTACATGATGCAAAGTCCTTATCTGTCCTAGTTATGGCAGAAAAGAATGTGGGCTCGTGTGCATTGGCATGTGATATTATACCATTGCCTGTTGCTATAACATGTCCTTCTTTATCAAGTAGATACATTTGTAAAAAGTCTAGTTCATCTGATCCACTAGTACTTGTATACGTTCCAGTCATCATGGTATATCCAGGGCCTCTGCTACACTCAATGTTGCTAAAGCCGGGGCTTGTCACAACGTTGTTAGTGGATGACAAGGCGTATGCATTTTGCGGTGATGTGTTTGTATCAGAGTTTGATGCAGTTGCACTATCCATGTATCCTTGCCAATTTATCGGAGTGGTCGAGTCTGTGACTTCACCTACTCCAAATTGACCCGGACCAGAAGACTTGACATTGCCAATGTGCCGCATAGAAAAGGCAAACTTGGAAAGATGTTGAGATTGGACTTTAATCTGACATTGTGTTGGATTGATGGACTTGGATGACACTTCTCCTAGACCGTTACTAGTCCATGAACCAAGGCTTAGAGTATACGCGTCAATTATAGGACAGCCATTATCGTCATTTTGAATTCCTAGTTGATCTGTCTTGTTAATGACCAACGTCATTGTTGGTGGTTTGGCGTGATTTGAAGGAATTCCCCAATTATATCCAATACCAGTGTCGTCATATGGATACTGGATGTTTATGAAAAGGACTAGAGCCCCATCAATACCATCGCCAGAGATTGTTGGTGGAAGCTTGTTGTCAACCTCGGCTGTAAACCATTCACTTGAGGCATTGCCGCCAGTTGAAGTTACACTAGGAGACGATTGGAAATCAAGTTCTTTTAATCCACCAAAACTTGGAATTGCAGAGTCTGAAACAGGGATTATCATCTCTTGGCCTGGAACGATATTAAGAGGAGGAGTGGCTATGAACTGTCCCGATGTTGCATTAGGTGGTGTAACTATGGTTGGAATGACAGATACAACGGATGTGGAGTTTGGAAGTGTATAGTTTGTCATACTAATTGTATCAATTACAGTTGTTCCGTTTGCAAGTGATGGAAATGACATATCAAGTGATATTGAGGATTGCAAGTTTTGTACTTCGGTTATGTTAGCAGCAGTTTGTTTTCCAACTACAATCTCTGGTGGCAAATCAGTGGCGTTGTCGATTATCTTTGAGATGGTTCCGTTTAGTACTTTTGCAGAAAATGATTGTGTCCATAGATCAAGAGTAGTAGAGTTTAACACAGGAGCTGGAACAAAGGCTGGTAAAAGTTGCGAGTCATTCAAAGTGACAATTTCTTGGTTTGACAGTATTTGAGTTACAGTATTAGCTAGTGTGGATACAGTATCTGATGTTGTATTAGCTAGTGTGGATACAGTATCTGATGTTGTATTGATCATAGGCTGCAATGGAACTGAGATTACTTCTGATTGAGGGATTGTAGTAGTTGGAGCTGATACCGTTGTAGTTGGAGCTGATACCGTTGTAGTTGGAGCTGATACCGTTGTAGTTGGAGCTGATACCGTTGTAGTTGGAGCTGATACCGTTGTA
>JANWJG010000024.1 GCA_025449485.1 Nitrosotalea sp.
TAGTTTTTGATTTTGGCTCTGCGGTAGATATAAGGCATCCTAAAACAAAAGAATTTCTTGAAAGAGATATTAGTAATATTACTAGATTCTTTGTTAAGAGAGGACTAACGGTGGACAATCCAATTGACGTATTTGAGAGGGTTACAAAATGATCTTTGAAAAAATTATCTTAATTCCAGTTGATCGTGTTGGAGTATTAATTGGCAAAGCTGGAAAAATAAAAACCAAAATAGAAAAAATTTGTTCTGTTTCATTGACCATAAATGGTCAAACAGGCGAGACAGTCATAAAGGGAGTGGGTGACGTTGAAAATATAATGCCATTTAAGGCTGAGGAAATTGTGATGGCCATAGGTCGTGGATTTTCAGCAGAAAATGCCATGCGTCTTGTTCAGGAGGAAACCTCGTTACATGTAATGGATCTGAGACAATTTGTTGGTAAATCACCTGCACAAATTGAACGAATAAAGAGCAGAATAATAGGAGAAGGTGGCCGTGTTAGGAAAAACATTGAAGATCTAAGTGGTGCCAAAGTGTCTGTTTATGGTAGGACTGTGGCCATAATTGGAGATGGGACGCAGTTAAAGTCGGCTCTAAACGCAATAACCTCAATTTCAAGTGGTAGTACTCATGGAAAAGTTTACAATGATTTACAGGAATCAAGGCGTAGACAAAAGTTAGAAAAACTTCAACTTTGGGAAGGGGGTAACATACTTGAGTAAAGAAGTCTTTAGCCAAATATCTCCAAGTGAGTTCTTTTACAGAAACAGAGACCTTGCAGGATTTAGTAATCCAACCAGATCGCTTTACACTTCGGTTAGAGAATTTGTCGAAAATGCACTTGATGCATGCGACCATAAAAAAATACTTCCTGATATTCATCTTTCAATAAAAGCAGTAAATCCTGAACAAGCAGATCCAAAACACTACATCTTGACTGTAAAAGACAATGGTCCTGGAATTGATCCAGAACACATTCCGCTTGCTTTTGGCACTGTCCTTTATGGTTCCAAGTTTGGTCTCAAACAAGCAAGAGGTATGTTTGGTCTTGGTGCTACCATGGCAATACTCTATGGTCAGATCACTACAAACAAACCAGTTACTGTGAAGAGTTGTTCTGATGGTAAAACGCTTGATGAATTTGTAATGTTACTTGACATTCAGAAAAACAAACCAGTTATACAAAAACATACCACAAAGGAAGGATCAAAGACAGGTCTTGCAGTAAGTATTGTTCTTGAAGGTGATTATTCCAAGGCAGGATTAAAAATTAGAGATTATGTTTACCAAACTTCTCTTATCACACCATATGCATCAATAACATTTGAAGATCCAAGCGGTGAAAAATTCCATTATGCAAGAATCGTAAAGGACATGCCACGTCCTCCAACTGTAATCAAACCTCATCCACATGGTATTGATGTTGAAACTATCAGGAGAATGATAACCGATACACATTATCAGATTCCAGCTATTGATAACAAGATGATTGATAAAATAAAAAAAGAACTGAGCTTGAAGAAGAATATCTCTCATAAAGAGATTTTAGAGCGTGCACAGAAACGCTGGTCTGATATCTCAAGACCAGTACGAACTGTGGTCTCAGTCATGTCATTTCTAAATATTGATTTTGAAGGGCTAAAAAAAATCAGAATCGACGATATCGACGTTGCAAATAAAATCATTACATATTGGGACTTTGGAGAATCCCAGTCTCACGCAGTAGAATTGAACGCAGATAGCCCATATTACAAGCAACTTGCAAGCACCGTTCAGGGAGACACACTACTCACATTTTTGACAAAAAGGTTCCAAAGGGTTGGACCTACCACTGCTGAAAAATTCTGTGAATTTGCCAAATTCAAGCCAGACAAGAGAATAGGCAGTATGACAAACGAGGAATTGGTAAAACTAGCCGATGCACTACAAAAGTTCGAGGAATTTCTTGCACCAGACCCTAGCTGCCTGGCACCTCTTGGAGAAGAACCACTCTCAAAGGGAATTATGAAATTTTTCAACCCAGAATTTGCAGCAGTATGGCAACGTAATGCTTCTGCGTATTCTGGATTTCCATTCATAGTTGAAATGGGTATTGCTTATGGAGGGGACATTCCACCAAATGGCCTCAAGGTTTACCGTTTTGCAAATCGTATACCGCTTTTGTATGATGAGGGCAGTGATGTAGTATTAAAAATAGTAAACGAGACTGAATGGGCGCGATACAAAATAAAAGGAGATCCACCACTTGTCATAGTATCACATATCTGCTCCACTAGAATTCCATACAAAACAGTAGGAAAAGAAAATGTTGCAGATAGACCTGAACTTGAAAGAGAATTAAAGAATGCATTACAATATCTTGCAAGAAAGTTAGCGGTTCACATGTCACGACAAGGAGCCGCGGACATGGCAAAAAAGAGAGCAAACCTTTATTCAAAATATGTACCGCTTATTGCACAATTTGCCACTGAACTTGCTGGTAAGAAAAAAGAACCAAATTATAACCAACTAATAAGGATGGGAAGTGAGATTGAAGAACAAGTCTAATGCAAAAACCGCAGAGGCAAGAAAGAAAAGATTGTTGTCAATGTTGGAACAACAAGGCCTTAACATTTATGAACATCTTGACAAAGGAAAGTTTCCACAATTTGTGATACCAAGCAGATCTGTAAGTAATATTGTATATGATAAAAAAATAAGACAATACATCTTGGGTAGCGCAAGTGCTGTACGTAGTTCAAGAAACATGTCGCAGTTGCGTTCCTACACACAACTTGCATGGCTTGCTTTCTTTGTAAACAGGCTTGTACGAGAGGGCAAGTCTTCTACATTAAGAGACATTTACTATTCCTCACAGGCATTTAGTATTGATTTTGAAGACCAGCCAGAATCTGATAATATCATAGTGGATTTAGAAGCTGTACTAACAAGCCCTCGTGAAGAATTTCACATATTTCCTGAAGAAAGAAGTAGTGTATTTGGTGACCTAACAATAGAGTATACTGTTCCTGGATATGAAGGAAAGAGGATGAATCTGTCTGATCATCCTGATGGATATCTGATAGGGCCAAGTTTGAGTAGCGCTGAACTTGTTGATACTAGTGCAGAACTTGTCATTGCAATAGAAAAGGGAGGTCTTTTTACAAGATTTGTTGAAGAAAAAGTTCACAAAAAATTCAAAGCTATTATCGTTGATACTGCAGGTCAAGCTCCACGATCAACAAGAAATCTTTTGCGACGATTAAATAATGAAATGGGATTACCAGTTGTCATATTAGCAGACGGTGATGTGTATGGGGAACACATTGCAATGGTAATAAAATCTGGTTCTGCAAATGCAGCTCACTTGAGAGAGTTGACTGTACCTGATGCCAAGTGGCTCGGTGTCTGGGCAACAGACATTGAAAAATATAAACTCCCGACAATTCCTATGACTGAATCTGACATAAAGAGAATCTATGACCTTCAAAAAGATCCTAGATATCAAGAAGGAAACTGGAAAAAACAACTTGAAGTATTTCTCAAATTGAAAAGAAAAGCAGAACTTGAGGCATTCTCAAAGTATGGTCTTACTAATATTACAGACAAGTATCTTCCAGCAAAACTCGAAGAATCAAAGAGTTTCTAATTTCTTAATTCGTAAAGTGAGAACACCGTTTCTGTACTTGAAATCATGGATTCCCATGTCTGGTGTTGTTTCAATCGGAATCTCTTTTGAGAAATGTGCCGAGCCTCGTACGTACAATATTCCATCAATCAGTCTTACAGTCACTTGGTCTTCTGGACCTGGTACCTCTGCTACAAATATTATTTCCTTTTCGCCCTTTATGAGGTCATAAACCCAGTTCTTTGTGTCTGCTTCCTTTGGTGTATACTGTGGAGTACTATTTTCTACCGTCATTTTTTTCAGTACTCTCACCCAGTAGATCATGAATACCGCAGCTACGCCTATCAGTATGAAATTGACGTACCCCTGTGACGATCTAAGTGAAAGCATGTACACAACTCCCAGAAACAGTAAGACCATTAAGGGAATTATGAAATCAAATGACTTGTCATTAGAGTATCTGCTTTTGTAGCTTGCCAAAGATATTCTGTATGATTTAACTATGCTCCAAATATAAACACTCGTAGAATTTTCCAAAATAACACATGCGCATGTTTTATAATTACGTGATAAAATTACCGTAACCCTGAATCTTTAGGTGGTTTCCCATCTTTTGAACAGATTGTGCTCAATTCCGAATTGATCCAGGCATTTTCCTACCACATGATTTACGACATCATCGATATTTTTTGGCCTGTTGTAAAAACCTGGCATGGCAGGCAATATGACAACCCCAATTCTTGAAAGCTTGAGCATGTTCTCAAGATGTATGCTGGTAAGTGGAGTCTCTCTTGGAACTAGAACTAGTTTACGTGACTCTTTCATAGTAACTCCGGCAGCTCTTGCCACTAGAGTCTCTTCATAACCATTTGCAATACTTGAAAGCGTCTTCATTGTACAAGGAATTACTATCATGCCATCTGTCTTGTGTGTTCCACTTGAAACACTTGCAGCCATGTTTGAATCATCTGAATAGTGCTCTACCAATGATTTTACATATTTCAAATCATAATCAGTTTCTAATACCAGACATTTCTTTGCCCATTCTGTCATTATCAAATGTACGTCTACCTTGCATTGTTTGAGAACCTCTAACATTCTAACGCCGTATATTATTCCTGAACTTCCAGTTAACCCTATGATTAATCTCATGAGAAGATTGACCGTGTTCCATATTTAATTTCAACTATGATTTTGGCATGTTTATTTATGGCATTACGAGCCTCAATGTTTGTGAGTGTCAATATTGATACTGTTGAAGAAAACATTGTCTCAGAACTTAGGTTGTCCAAAATACAATCCAAAGTATATGTCTTGGTTGTAAAAAAAGGCAAAATGTCTGCATCTGATATAGCAAAAAATCTTGACATATCTAAAGAAGAGGCACATCAAGTGGCAACAAGCCTTATTCAAAATGGAGGCTTTATTGATATTACAAAGACAGAGTTTGAGTCAATGCATCCAAGATTTGCTGTTGTCAATATGTATAGAAGAATGTGTGAAAGGGAAAATATTCCATTTAAGAAGAATCTCTTGGTAGACAACATCTCAATAATTTTAGAAAAACCATACGATGATGCAAGAACTAAATATAACCGATAATGGAGGAGGAAACATGTCTTTAGACGAAGAGTCTTCTTGTAATCATGAAATAGTATACTTTGGAGTCACAAATCTGAATTATGAAAGAAGAACCATAGGTTCAGTTGATACATGGAGATGTGCCAAGTGCAAGAAAATCTTCTGTGAAGAAAAGCAACTTGGAATAGAAAGCATCGTAGATTATGTAGGAATGCCAAAAATATCTGCGGATCAAAAATGGGCTGTACTTTTATGCAATCTTAAAAAACACAAGGACAAGTGGAAGCTAGTCAAGATAAAACAAAATGATGAAATTCAACATGAGTGTGTTGATGAAAAAGTAATAAAACTACAAGTAAAGGACTTTAAGATTGACGATGACAAACACTGGAACTTTCTCATCGAAACCTCAATTAACAAAGCAGTAGAGATCTAAATCTTACATGGACATTCAAGTTCATATCAATAATGTTCGTGGTAGTCAAATAGCTGCCAAGATAACTGGTACTTTTACTATTGATGGCAATCCATTCAAGTTTCAAGCAATAGCCTTTGGTAGAATTGGTGGACATAACATTGGTGCCAAGATATCAAAGACTGTAGAGAAGAGCCTTGTAAAACTTGGCTATGATGTAAATGATGTGATAAACGAACTGCAGCAAAGACTTGTTCGTGGTGATATTACGCTTCCAGAAGGACTCAAAAAAGAATCTTTTGCAGATGGCTAGAACTGGGCTTCTTCAAATGCCTTGTGGCACAGACAACCGCGTTGTTGTGGTATCGAATCAAAAAGCAACGAAAGTATGTTCTTTGTTGTTCCAACATTTTTAGACAAAGTTTCTAGCACTTCCTTTGCAGTAACAGGCTTGTCTGCCCAAACATCATAATCTGTTATTGTTGAAATTGATACATAACACATCTGGGCTTCTCTTGCGAGCTGGCATTCTGGAACCAGTGTCATTCCTATGATATCTGCACCTATGACATTTTTGTAAAACTTTGATTCTGCCCTTGTTGAAAACCTTGGTCCTTCTATGCAAATGTATGTTGCATCCTTGTGTATGTGCAAATTCATTTTCTTTGCTACATCTGAGACAACATTTTGTAGCTCAGGACAAAATGGATCCGCAACTGATATGTGAATAACTTTGCCATCTTCATACAGAGTGTACTTTCTTGATTTTGTAAAATCTATGAATTGAGATGGGAGCACAACATCTCCTGGTTTTAGTTCATCCTTTAAGCTTCCAACTGCTGACGGTGCAATGATTCTTTTAATTCCAATTTCTTTGAATGCCCAAATATTTGCTCTAAAGTTTATCAAATGTGGTGGGATTGTGTGTTTCTTGCCATGTCTTGGCATGAATGCAACTCTTCTTCCCTTGAAAGTTCCAACTGTTATGGAATCTGATGTTTTTCCAAATGGTGTGTCTATTGTGATCTCTTTGCTTTCTGTGAGAAGTCCAGAATCATAAATTCCTGTTCCACCAAAAATGCCTATTTCTGCTTGCTCTGTCAATATTTCACCAATGAATTATGTTTGTAATCTTTGATTACTTTTGATCCTTTTAGATCAGTCAATTCTATTATGAAAGCAAAACCTGACACTTTGCCACCTATCTTCTCAATTAGTTTTGCAGCAGCTTTTGCTGTGCCACCAGTTGCAAGCAAATCATCACAAATGTACACCTTTTGATTTTTCTTTATTGCGTCAGCCTGAATCTCCATTGTCGCAGTTCCGTATTCTATACTGTATGATACTTTGTGAGTCTTGCCTGGTAATTTTCCTTCTTTTCTAATCATTATCATTCCTTTGTTGTATTTGATGGCTAGTGCACAAGCAAGAGGAAATCCTCTTGATTCTATTCCTGCAAAAACGTCTACATCATTTGGATGTATTATTTTCGTTAACTCATCTAAGACAAGGGATAGCGCTGCTGGATCTCTTAAGAGTGGGCTAATATCTCTGAATAAAATTCCTTTTTTAGGAAAGTTTGGTATCTCAGCTATCTTGTCCTTTAGATTCACAAATCGTTCTCAAGTGGTGGATATAAAAAATATTACTAATTGGTTCTTTATTGAATTGTTATACTGATTGTAGCTTTACCTGTGACAGAAGATGCTTCAACTGTGTATATTCCAGGATTAATGTTACGTGGAACCTGCCAGTCAGTTTGGTATTCTCCTCTGTTTGTTGCTGAGGTTGGTAATGTGTCAATAACCGTACTGTTGCTGTTTATGGTGATCTTCACTGATGCGGTAATGCCTGCGTCAGTTCCAGATATTGCTACAATGTCCCCTCTTGTGTATGTGCCAGATAATCTATCCAAGTGAACCGTAATTGCTTGTTTAGATGATTTCACAATTAATTGCACTGGTGCGTGGTTGATTCCACTAGTTGCATCAAGTTTCCATGTTCCTGGAGTTGCAACAGGTGGAATGCTAAAATCAAATGAGGAAAAGTGACCTGTTTTATCTGAGAATGTCTGTATTGTCTTTATTACTTGTCCATTGGGGTCAGTCAAGGAAATTTGGAGAATGCTGTTTGAATTTGCGGTTCCTATAATTATGATATTGTCTCCTGGCAAGTATGAATCCTTTACAGTACTAATTGAAATCTTTCCTGTACCTGTTGTTGAAAGTCCTACTGCAAATGTTTTCTCTATTTTTTCTTCTGCATGGGATACTACAGCCGAATAAATTCCAGGTGTATACGAAGTCAAGTTAAAGGAATATGTTGCAAGTCCATCTGATCCTAGATTGATAATGTCTGCAAATTTTTGTTTGTCAGATGGATCTACTATGATGAGGTTTAGAGTAGAAGATGTTGGACCTGTAATGGTAACAACTGGTTTGTCTGTATTCTGGTAACTAACCTTGTCTAATGTTGCGGTTATTGGTTGAGTTACGTCTTCGCCTACTCCAAAGAAAGTAACTATGAAATCACTGCCTTGTGTTATGTCTACTGTGTAGGTTCCTTTAATGGCTGAATCTTCTAATTTGTATGATACAGTAACTGTTCCATTAGAAGTCACGTTTGCATCCTGTGAATAAATTGGATGATTGGTAGGATCCATGAATGCAAAATGTACAGGTGCGTTTGATATTGCAGTACCGTTTAAGACAACTGTCTGTCCAGTCTCATATCGTTTTGCAACAGGCGCTACTGAGATATTGTGAACTGTGACAACACTGTATTGCTTGGTTACCTGCGTCTTTCCATCTGAAGCTGCAACTGAATACCTGCCAAACTCTCTATCAACTGGGATGGTATTTGTCATTGAATATTTGCCGTCTTTATCTGATTGTACGGTACTAGTAGTTATTGGATTTCCTTTTGAATCAAGAAGTGTTATGGTTATGGTACTATCTGGGGTGTCTGTGCCAGAAATTGTCTTTGTCTCTCCTCTGTGAGAAATGGGATCAACGTTTAATGTTAGAGGAATGTCTGAGACTTGGCCATGACCTTTCTGTAGTGGTTTGATGTTTGTAGAAAATGATTTTTGGTTACCTTTTTGGTCCTTTAGAACAAAGTTGACACTTCCGGATTGTTCTGATTCTGGAAGAACTACAGTTGTTACAAAGTTTCCTTTGCTATTTGATGAAAATGAGCCTATTTTGTCACTGCCTAAGTACAGATCAAGATTTGCTTGTGTTGCAAAACTTTGGCCAATCACACGAATGTGGGAACCAAGTGATGGTGTTGATGGAATTATTCTAAATGTCGATGTATCCAGTATGCCTTGTTGACCCTGTGTGTTATCTTGTGTCTTGCCCTGGTCTCCAGTTTTATCAGTTGTATTGTTATCTGATGTTTTGATTTCAGTCGATTGTGCATTTATCTGACCTGTCTCCCCATCTGATGTCTTCCAAGTCATGGTAGGCATTTGGGGATCTGTTGTAATTTCAATAGATGTGATTGTCCCTGGAGCAAGTGGTTCTATTGCACTAAATGCCAAAGTGGTTGGCGAAGTCTTTGAGCCTGACCATCCGTTTTGAATTTTAAATGATTTGAAAGTACCGTCTCCAGTTATCTGTAAAACAAATGAAGCAATATTTGCTGTATTATTTGCGCTATTGCTAATAGAAATTGTAGTCTTTCCTTCTGTATTTGTAGCTGATACTGTTACAAATTCTGGGGCTGCATAAGATGGATGTATGGCATATGATGTAAACATACTACCAAGAAGTAGAACAAGAATAATGACTGATTTTAATAACACGTCGCTCACTCCCCTCCAAACCTTTCTCTCACTTAAATCTTAATAAGAAATTGTTCTTTTATAATATTGTAGTCTGGTACAATTTGTGAGTAAAGTACAAATTATGATATTTTTCGTCTCATCTATTGCGCGTTGTAGATGATTGCGCTCCTAGGTTCTGATTCTGTCTTATCCTCTCTGCAATCAATCTGTATAATGATCTGAACTGATCCTTTGTCTTGTCTGATAAAAAGTCTGTCTCATTCAATACTATTTTTTCACAAATGTATCTGCAAATGTCTTCCCTGTCAAATGTCTCCCAACCCAAGTGTTGATTCTCTTTCCAAATCTCATTTAGGTTGTCTATGATGCTCTTCTTGCCTTTACTTGACACATCATCTTTAGTTAGTGTTACATATCCTTCTTTTCTTAACTTGACTTCATAGGTCTGGTTTACAGCATAGAGGTAATCGTCTTCCATCATTAGGTCCTCTATGAACAATCTGGGCTGTCCTGTAAGCTCAAAGAAGATCATCTGTACTGACTTGAATTCATTAGATTGAAGTTCTGTGGCAATTTTTCTTGATTCCTCGGTATTGTCCAATAAGATAAAAGTGTCATATCCATGATTTTTGTAAAATATGGCAAGTGACAGGACTGAATTTTTGTTGTATGCTGGAACTATGTTAAGCGGATTCATGGAAAGATTTGGATCTTTTAGGAATCTATCAAATGCATTCAGATACATACAGTCAGACATGGTTTCGACTATTATCACAGGCCTTGAATTGTAACCAATTTGTTTGTCTACTATGGATTCAACAAGACCTCTTGACAGACCATACAATATTGGGATAAGGGTTTGATCATCTGCATTCCAGTAATCATAATAGATCTTACTTAGGTGTCTTCTCTTGTCAAGTTCTACTACTAGCAAGTTTCCTTGTGTGTAATCAAATATCATGAATGGGGAGTGGGTTGCATAGAGTATCTGGTTGGAACCTGCAAGACCTTTGAGCAGATCTGAGATTCCTCTCTGCTGAGCTGGGTGTAGGTTTCTTGCTGGTTCGTCAAGTAAAAGTATTGCCTCTTTCAATTCTGCCTTTTGTGTCTCAGCTGCAAAGTTTACGATAAATGAAAAAGTCCACTTGAATCCTTCAGCTCTTCTGTTGAGTAGTCCTGTGTTTGTAACGGTGCCGTCTTTGTGTACATCTGATATGACCACACTCAAAACATTTCCTGGGTTCCATCTCAGCTCTACGTGGATGGGGTCTCCCTTCCATGCGGGATTGAGTCGCTCACTTAGTCTTCGACTTGAAGTGTGTAATAGTTTTATCAATCTAGATGGACTGTTTTGTGCCTCTTCGAGTTTTTTGGCATCAAGCTCTGCTAGATAAAATAAATTATTTACAGTCTCTGCCTTGTCAAACTCTTCAACATATTCTAGCCCCTTTGGTCTGATTCCTTTTGATTCTCTGACAAATTCCTCAAGATCAATATTTCCAAGTATTTTTTTGTAGTCTGAAAAATACACAAATCGTGGGTGTAACTTGTCTTCAATGAAATTATCCAGAGCAGAACGTTCGTTTGTTCCTATTAGCATATTGTCAAATATGCTCTCTAAATCTTGGTAGATGTCTTTCCATCCTGAAATTATTGATGGTTCTTGTGATGCAATCAGGTAAACGTTATTGTTAAATTCTGCCATCATGTCCATGAAGACCTCTCTAGTTCGTGGTGGGGGGGCACTTAGAAACTTGGTATCAACCCTGATTCGTATGGCGTTTGGCATCTCATCAACAAATGACTTGATTCTGTCCACAAAGTTTTCCCAAGAGTTGAGCCTTTTGCTTGCCTCGCCACTAATTTTTACGTCCCCAAAGTCATATTGTACTCTAGGATTCTTGTTTGTCCTGAAGATCTTCATTCCTCTTATGTCTTGGAGATTTGGAAATTTTTCTCGAATTAGTGCAGTCTCTTTCTCACTTAGAACAAAGTCTCCTTCTGCTAATCTTACCTCTGACTTGAGCTCTTCAGTCATTTCATCACACAAGTCTAGGTCAGAAAGTTTTGTGTCCTTGTTAAGCAAAGTGAGGGCTTCTAAAATTGTAGTCTTGCCACTTTCATTTCTTCCTACAAATGCTGCAAGATCTCCTACTTTAATTTCACCAGAATCATGAATGCAACGATAACCTTGAACTCTAAATTTTCTAAGTCGCATCTAGCGGCTATTGGCTTGGCTGTGATTTAACTTATTCGTCAAATTTGTTACTTGGATCTTTTTCGACCAAATAGATATATGGGAACTAGAGCGCTTATACTATAATTGGCAGTAAAAAAAATTGCTTATCTTGTTTTTGTCTTTCCTGTAATTGTGTCGTTGATTTTTGGAGGATATGTACTATCTGATGTTTTGGGACAACCTGGTAGACAAATAAACATGTGGCAATTCCAATTTGCACCACACATTGGACAACAAGAAGGAAATGCACAAATCAGGTTGCTAAATCTTGTCAGCAATTATACCGTATCAACACCATTGAACTTTAGCGTGAGGGTGAACAACACTTCGTTTGATTGTGGTGACTTGTACTTGACAATATACAATCAAAATACATCTCCAAAACAGATAGTTGTTCAGCATGCCTATTTCACACAATGTTTTGCACAAACTAATGCCGTCCTGCCAATTCAGGATACTTTTTCGCCTGTGATTGATACACCGGGTATATACCAGATTGTGGCAGAAATGAAGGACAAGACCAATCAAAACAGCATCAGTGTAATGGCCAACATTAGGGTACAATAAGAAAATAATATGTTATTATATTGCACGAGTGTCTGTAATAACGGAGTAACTTCTAGTTATTAGTGATTAATTATGGCTAAAAAAGAAAAAAAACCGACCAAAAAGGCTGAAGATAAAAAAAGTCTAGTCAAGACAGAAAAGAAAAAGGAATCACCAAAGATTGCCAAGAAAACAGAGTCTGACAAGATAGACAAGAAAAAATCTAAAAACGACAAGAAAAAGGATGCTGAACTCTCCGAGGAAGAACTAGAGCAAATTGATGAAAAAGAGATTGAAAACTTCCAGATAGAGGGACTTGATATGGAAAAACTAAAAACAACTGTTTTGGGCTTGGTTGCAAAACGTGGTGATAATGGCATGTTCCAAAGTGAACTTTGGAAAAAACTCAAACTCTCAAGCAGAGATGGCTCAAGACTTGCACTAAAGCTTGAAAGACAACACTTGGTAAAAAGAGAAAAAATTCTTGAAAACGGACGTTGGACTTACAAACTAAAGATTGCACATGTACCTGTAACAACACAATCAATAGAATCTGCTCCTTGTTTGATATGCCCTGTTGAATCAAAGTGTACACTTGAAGGAGAAATTAGTCCAAGGACTTGTCCTTTGATTGAACAATGGGTACTGACTGAACTTTCTACAAAGAAGGCAAAGAAATGAAATTAATCGATGCAAGGCGTGACTTGTATAGGCGATTAGCACACAAGGAAGGATATCGAAGTAGAGCAGCATA
>JANWJG010000025.1 GCA_025449485.1 Nitrosotalea sp.
CAGTCAAGAATTGGTTTTTGACACGAATCTCTCCACCGATCTCGCTGTTACGGTTACCAAGAAGTGAATCTACTTCGTCAATGAACAGTATAACTGGAAGTCCTTCTTTTTCTGCCAAGCCTCTTGCCATCTGGAATAACTTTGAAACATTTTTCTCAGCTTAACCTAGCCACTTGCTCATCATTGATGCTGCGTCTACGTTGATAAAGTAACCATCAATCTCATTTGCAGTAGCTGCTGCAATGACTGTCTTACCACATCCCGGAGGTCCATAAAGCAAAATTCCTCTTGGCCATCCAAGTGGGAACAAGTCAGGCCTTTTAGCAGGATATACAATTGATTCTCGTAAAGCATTTTTTGCATCATCTAAACCGATAACTTCTTCCCATGTTACGTTTGGCTTTTCTTTCATAATAAGCGAGTCTAGTTCATTTTTAGTAAGAGATTGTTTTTGCTCTTCAGGAGTTGCCTTTGGATCTACTGCTGGCTCTAATTCCACATTGTTCATCTGTAATGCCTTGATGCGGTTTTGGTATGCTGCAGTCCTTTCTTGATATACTTTGTTTAATTTATTTTCAGGATAAAGTTGGATTAGCTTGACAAGAGATTCGATTGCTCTTTGATAATTTGCAATTGCCATTCCTCGTGCACCTTGGGAATCAAGTTTTATTGCTTCTGCCGCAAATTTGCTTGCACTATTTTCTAATTCTTGGGGGGCTAGACTCATAATATCATCAACTATATCTCGACTGCAGTTCTTCCAAGGTAATCACCAGTGTTAACTCGTCTAGCAGAATTTGTTAAATTAATTGAACCAACCTCTGGTAGGGAATCCTCAGTCTTCACAGGCACTGTTTTTACAGGTTCCACTGCTGGAGTAAGTGTGTCTAAAAGTGATGGTATCTTAAAATCGTCAATCTTGGTCTGAGACCCTTTTTGGAATGCAAGGTTTCCAGTCACGTCATCATGGAGTGTCTGAATCTGACGCAATGCAAATTCTGCAGATATAACCAGATCCTCAAGCTCATCCTTCATCCCGTTAACAGAATTTGCCGCATAAAGTATGATCTCAATGAATTCCTGTAAAAATGACTTGATTTCTCGCTTGTCATGGTATTTTGTAAGCAAGTATTCAGAGGCATGCATTATCTGTCGAATGTCTTTTAGTTCCTCAACAGATAATGTCTCGATAAAAGCATCAGGGGCATTCTTGTCTTTTTGAGATATTTTTGTGTCAATTTTTGAAGAAAGTATTCTTATCTTGTCCAGATGCCCAGACAAATCAAATTGGTCATCGCTCTTTGTAAAATTAATCATATATGCACAAAACCTTACCAGAAATCTAGATTAGGGAACTGCTTGTTTATTTTAGAGTCAGCGATCAATTTAGCTTCATCCAAGAGTCTGCTTGAGACCTCATTTGCCTTGGCAAAGTCTAGTGTTGTGCTTCCCAGATGTGCTGCGTCAATTATTATTCCACCTAGCAATAGTGACAATTCTCCCAACTGAAAATCCATCGCAGGCATTAGTGCCAAGAGCTTAGACCTGATTGTCCTGACAACAGAGATGGTAGGAGACAAGACAGTAGGTACGTTTCCAAGACCAACTATACAATCAAGGCTTCGTCTTATCTGCCTCAGAGATTCTATAGTATAAGATAATTCTAGTTCATATCTGACTTGTTTTTCAAGTGTAGCAAGTGATGTACAGTCCTTGTCTAATCGCGTGTACAAATCCAGGTTATTTCGAGTTACATCGTGTCTATGCTGTACAAGAACATCAAGTAGGTTATCTACAATCTCAGTTGCATAGTCGATTCTTGGCTTGATTGTACTTGCACGTACAAGTTGGCTTTTACTTTCATTTTCTATTACCCATTTTGATTGATTCATTCCCAAGCAAGAGACTTGACTTTGTACTTATACGGGCCTTGTTACATCAAGTGGTGTCACCATGGTAACACAGGCAGAAGATACAGCTTAGTATTTTTTCGAATCTTTGTTCAATGAATTTAGCTATTCAGTTTACCTTCCAACTTGTCAATCCCACTCATGGTTAAAGGTCAAGACCTAGCCGTAAGCCTCGAAGAGTTTGGATTGAGCAAATACGAAGCCCAAGCATACGTCACCCTGATTACAAAGGGTACAATTTCGGCAGGTGAACTTGCATACTATTCCAACCTGCCAAGAACTAAGGTTTATCCAACTTTATTAAAACTTGAAAGAAAAAAAATAGCCATAATATCAAAAAGCAAACCAATCATGTGTACTGCAATTGCACCAGAAGATGCTTTTGATGAAATCATACAAGAGCAGATCAATCGAGTAAATGCAATGAATAGTCTTATTACAAAATTAAAACAGCTAAGCGAAGACAGCAAGAAGGCAAGAGGTTCAGAAGAACAGAGATATTTCCACTTGGCTGCAAACTATGTATTCAAACAACTACAAACCATGATAGAAGGTTCCAAAACTTCGATACACATAGTGATTGATTCATGGGGACTGAACCTATTATCACAATGCAAGGAAGTTCTTCTCCATGCCTTACGAAAAGATATCGACATCAAGATGGTCATACCTACAAGCCTTGTAGGTTCTGAAACATTCCATGGACTGCCAGCTGGAATCAAGATAAAAACATCAGACAATGCTCAGAATGTTTTTGTTTTTGATGACTCTGAAATACTCATGATAAATAGCAACAATGGAAAAGGTGCAATATTTCACTCAAATGATGTACTTGGAACAAACCAAGTCAAGTCATTTGATCAAGTATGGAAAAATGGAATCAAAATAAGCAATCTAGGAGACATGACAAAGAGTGAAGCTCAAGAGGCATTAAAGGCAATTCAAATCATAACCCAAAATGGATTAGGCTATGTCTTGAATTCCATGATAAACTCAAAGAACAAAGCAGTGGACATTTTGAATTTTTTGAGTAAAAATGGAATTGATCTTGAATCAAAGACCCTAGATGAAATAATATCTTTGGTAGATTCCACACTTGACATAACATGTTCTGGTCACCTACGTTACGAATCTAATGCAAACCACTTTGTGATAGAATCAAAGGTCAACAGCGGTCACTCCATTCCATGGGCATT
This sequence comes from Nitrosotalea sp., assembly GCA_025449485.1. Classification (GTDB taxonomy): domain Archaea; phylum Thermoproteota; class Nitrososphaeria; order Nitrososphaerales; family Nitrosopumilaceae; genus Nitrosotalea. Next base: position 3,107 of record JANWJG010000025.1, read on the forward strand.
ATTGCTTGAAGGATATCTAAACAAGAAAGGAATCAAAACTAAGATGATCTACAATGACCACGTACACAGTGGCGAACGAATTCACATCAAAGTAGATTCCAAAATTAGTGTCACACCATAAACTATAGAAAAAATATTCTGTATTCATATAGAACATACCTATATAACATACCTACATGGTTTATGACAACATGACTAGCACAACAGTCAAAGCGTTATTCGCTACAAGCCTGTTTGCTCTGATTGCAACAATTTTGGTGTCAAGTACACCAGCATATGCAATCAATGGACATGGTGTATCGTATGGTCCTGAATTCGGAGGAGGAAAGCTTGTGAAGTATTCAGATGGTCTTCAAATCAATGGAAAGACAATTGACGTATCCAAGTTTTCACAAAAGATTACAACTCAGAAACTCTACGTTAACTATGCCTCAGACATCAGTCTGAAGATCTACCACCACGACGGTTCACAAAATATCCAACATGTGATAGTTTTCATGAACCTAAAGGGTAACGATCCACAATCATACCAGAGCAATACAAGGATAGAATTTGATAAAACAAATGGCGTATCTGTAACAGATCCAAACAGTGTATTCAAGAGCGTGACTGCAAAAGCTACCTATGATACAAATTTCATGTATGTCAACTTCAAGATAGTTGCACAAAAACCAATGGATACAACTAACTTGATAGTAAGAGCATGGGACAAAAATCTGTCATCATCTCAAGTGGTAGTACTCAACGCACTCAAAATTGGATACTTGCCAGCATCATTCTCAAGCATGGCCCAATAAAAGGCAAGATACAGCTAAATCATTTTTATTTTTATATTTTCAACAAAGATTGTACCTTTATAATATGAGATAGTTCATCTCACCCTTGAATGCAGTTATCAACTGATTTTAATCCAAAAAAAATAGAGGACGAAGTAAAAGAGTACCTATCAGGACTTGATCTAGAGAAATTAATTTCAGAATCACAAAACAAGACTAGGAAAATTGCGTTCATAGAAGGACCACCCACCATGAACGGCATTCCACATGCGGGTCACCTTAGAGGAAGAATAATGAAAGACTTGTGGTACAGATACATGACTTTACGAGGATACAAGGTAACTTTCAATGCAGGTTGGGACACGCAAGGACTTCCAGTTGAATTACAGGCAGAAAAAGAATTAGGAATCTCAGGAGGCAAATCCCAGATTATCGAATCAGTAGGAATTGAAAAAATAGTTGCCGAATGTAAAAAAATTGTTTATAGATTTAATGAAAAATGGGTAGAGTTTGACAAACTTTTAGGCATGTCATTTAACCAACAAAAAGCATACTGGACATACAAAGATGAATACATTGAACGCGAATGGAAGTATCTCAAAAAAGCCCTAGAGATAGGAGTCTTATCAGAATCATACAAGGTGGTAGCATACTGTCCAAGCTGTCAGACATCATTGAGTCATGCAGAGGTCAACCAAGGATATGACACTGTAGTAGACCCATCGCTTTACTACAAAGTCAAGTTACAAGATGAAGATCTTTACCTAATTGTTTGGACTACAATGCCATTTACTTTGGTTACAGATACAATGGTGGGTCTGAATCCAGATGAAAATTATGTTTACGTAAAAGTTGGAAATGAAACATGGCTTATTGGAGAAAAAAGATTAGAAGAATTCATGAAAGAGGCAAAAATTGAAGAGTATGCAGTAGTCAAGACGGTAAAAGGATCCATACTAGAAGGGAAAAAATACATCCATCCACTATTAGATGAGATTTCAGGATTAGAAGAGTTTTCAAAATCTCCCAACTTTCACATTGCAGTTGCAGAAAATTTTGTAGACATACAAACAGGAAGTGGTCTTGTTCACTTGTCACCTGCCAATGGAGAAGAAGATTTTGAAATCGCATCAAAGAGGAAAATATCAATATTTAATCCAATAAATGACGAGGCAAAATTCACAAACGAAGCCGGGGTATATGCAGGATTATTTGTAAGAGATGCTGATGAAAAAATAGTAAACGCACTAAAAGAAAAAGGCGCGCTTGTCAGAATCGGCAAGATAAAACACCAATATCCACTATGTTGGAGATCACAGCACAAGCTACTCTGGCTTGCAAGAAGAGGATTTTTCTATTTTCTTGACAGGTTAGGAGACAAGGCAGTAAAGGCTGCAGAGAGTGTGGAATATTTCTTTGAGCCTCCAAGAAACAGGTTTTTGGAGATAATAAAAGACAAACATCCTTGGTGCATCTCAAGAGAGCGCATCTGGGGGTGTCCTCTGCCCATGTGGAACTGTAAAAACTGTCATCACAGCAAATGGTTTTTCTCAAGAGACGAGATAGTAAAATCAGCATCTAGTCTTCCAGACGGACCAAACTTTGAGTTGCACAGACCATGGATAGATAACATATCCATAAAATGTGAAAAATGTGGAAATAAAATGGAGCGAGAACAATTCGTTCTTGATACATGGCACAATAGTGGCGCTGCACCTTTTGCGTCATTATCTGACAGTGACTATAACGAACTCATTCCAGCACTTTTCCTAACAGAAGGAATAGACCAAACAAGAGGATGGGCGTACACTTTACTTATTGAAAACGTAATTTTCAACAACGCCCCCATTGCACCATTCAAATCATTTTTGTTCCAGGGTCATGTGCTTGATAAAAACGGCAACAAGATGAGCAAGAGCAAAGGAAATGTGATGGATGCAGTAGAGTTACTTGGAAAATATTCTGTTGATCTGATAAGATTATACTTTATGTGGAAATCAAGTCCAATTGAGCCAATTAATTTTAGCACCGATGAACTTGTATCAAGACCATACCAAATTCTGAGCACTTTGTATCATCTCCACTTGTATTTTAAACAAAATAGTGATTACGACAAGTATGATAAAACACACAACATACAATGGGCAAAGGACAAAAATCTCTTAAAAGAGTCAGAGATCTGGATTTTATCAAAGCTTCAAAAATTAATCTTGTCAGTTACAGAGTCACAGGACAAGTGTAGGTTTCATGAAGCATCAAGAGCAATAGATGATTATCTGATAAATGCAGTAAGCCAAGTGTACATTCCAATCACACGTGAAGAGTTGTGGGCAGATGATGACTCTCAAAAAGAAAGAAGGTTTGCAATATACGCGACTCTTTCAGAAATACTAGAGACTTTAGACATACTTTTGCATCCAATTTGTCCTTTTACTACACAATACTTGTATGGTTCAATATTTTCAGAAAAAAAGAATATACTTCTTGAGGATTTCCCAGTGTCAAAACCTGCTCTTACAAACGATAAAGTCGAAGAGGCATTTGACTTGATGAAAGAATCAGTCTCTGTTTCAGCAGCAGCAAGAATGAAGGGCAAACTCAAGAGAAGATGGCCTCTTGATAAGGCAATAATTTGCGTGGAACCCGGTCAAAAGGCAAAGCTAGAATCGCTCTCAGAGATGTTGCTTTCACAGCTTAATGTAGAAAAGTACGAAATTATTGAATTGCAAAAATCAGACGGGCTTGAACTAGTATCAGATTTGTTACAAAAAAACATTCCAGTCATGCCCAAAGTAGAACTTGAAAGAAAAAAAATTGGACCCAAGGCAAAACAAGACATGAGTAGGCTATTAGACAAATTTTCGCAGACAGACCCAAGCAGTATTGTAGACAGTCTTTTGAAAAATGGAACATACACATTTGATTTGGGCGACAACAAGATCGAATTATCAAAAGAGGATTTCATAGTAGGGTATTCTGAAAAGGAAGGCTTTGCAATGTCAAACCGTGATTCTCTAATTGTACTTATCAGCACTACAAGAAATCGTGAGATGCTAGCAAGGGGCCTGATACGAGATATTGCAAGAAGATTGCAAGTGTTAAGAAAAGAAAGAGGATACACTCCAACAGACATACTTGAGGCAGCGTACATTTTGGGCCTTGATGACGAGTCCCTTGAGATGACAAAAGAAAAACAGTCTGATCTTGCATACTTGGTACGGGTAAAGAAAATAATGTTCGAAGACAAGGCCAAAAACTACAAGGATGAAGATTTGGATGGTCAAAAGATTCGAATCTCGGTTGAGTAGAGCTTCATCCATTGTATTAAATAACAAAAAAATACACAATATCCCATGCCAAAGCAGATAACCCTAGATGGTTGGCTCATATCGCATCTTGCCATTTTACTAAAAAAAGCATCTTCACATGTTGTCAAGACCAAGACTCCTCTAGTTCTATACAGAAATACACTGGAAGAGGAGGAAGAGGCATACCAAGAAACCGTCTGTACCATTACAGAAGGATACATCATAGTTCAAGTAATCACCTCAGGAGGTGGAGTAGTTCCAAGCTTTCAGCAACAATTCGTATTCACACTAGACGAGTTTCCAAATTGGCTTATGCGAAAAAGCAAGGATTTGTTCCTCCAGTGTGTGGATACATTAGAAGAACAATTCAGATAGTTATCAAAGTTCAATATCATAAAATTCCAATTTTATGATAATGAGGCTTAAAAATACCATATGAAAAAGAAAAATAGTTTTGGTGGCCGGACCAGGCAAGAGGGTGTCATTTGACACTCGGTACCGACCCCAAAACGTTTCTTGTATCATAATATCATATTATGAAACCTTAGTTGAGGTCGTTGTACTGGTATAATTACATTATGCAGAAAATCAGATATGAAAACTAGCCTAAAACTTGCAATATGCTAGAAAATTAAACTGCAGACCAGATGATCCATCACATATCATTTCCATGTAATACCAAACTTTCTTGGATTTCAATAACATTTCAGATCTGTAATTGACATAGAACAATCATCATCAAACAGATTATAAAGACCATAAAAATGAAAAATCACAATGCGTCTGTTAGAGTACCAAGCAAAGTCTTTGTTTGCAGAGTACAACATTCCAATTCCAAAAGGATTAACATCTACAGATATCGTACAAGGTAGAAAAGATGCTGCAACGTTAGGATTTCCATTTGTGATCAAAGCACAGATGGCAGTAGGAGGAAGAGGCAAGGCAGGAGCAATTCAAAAATGCCAGAATCCGGATGAATTTGAGTTGAAATACCCTGACATAATGCAAAAAGTAGTCAAGGGAGAAAAGACCAAAGCAATTTTACTTGAAAAAATGGCAGATATCAAAAAAGAACTCTATCTTTCATTGTTCTTGAACAGAGGCAAAAGATGCTATACAATAATTGCATCGGGTGAGGGCGGTGTTGAAATCGAGTCTGTCAAAAATCAGATAATTCGTGAAGTCGGATTAGGCAAGGTGGATGCTGTTACCGCAGAAGAGGTAGGAAAACAAATTGGACTAAAAGACAAACCATTAACCCAGTTTATAGATATTTTACAAAAGTTAGCAAAAATCACAATAGACAAGGAAGCAGAACTTGCAGAAATAAACCCGCTTGCAGTATTAGGAGATGATTCAGTTGTGGCACTAGATGGTAAGGTCATCATAGATGATAATGCAATGTTCAGACATGATGAGCTACGTAAATTCCAAGAAGTCTCTGAACTTGAAGAAAGGGCAGAAAAGAGCGGATTTTCACTTGTGGAACTTGATGGAAATATTGCAGTTGTAGGAAATGGAGCAGGTTTGGTCATGTCCACTCTTGACATGCTATCAGATAACGGAGGAAAGCCTGCTTGCTTTTTAGATGTAGGTGGCGGTGCAACTACAGAAACAGTATACGAAGCACTCACTTTGATTAGCAAAATGAAAAAAGTGAAAGGAATACTTGTAAATCTTTATGGCGGAATTGTCAAGACTACAACTGTTGCAACAGCATTTATCAAAGCATATGAAGACAAGGTGATTGATCTTCCAGTCTTTGCAAGAATGTCAGGTGCAGAAGCAGACAAGTCAAAAGAAATGCTCAAGGGTTCAAGAACTAAAATGTTTGACACTATTGAAGAAGCAATAAATGCAGCAGTAATTGAGATGAATAAAAATGGTTGATCTTTTCGAGCTACTAATTGGCAGAGAGGGAGACAGAGATTACAAAAAGAAACCTGTCATAGTTCAAGGCATCACAGGTAAGTTTGGTTCATTTCACACACAACAAATGTTAGCATACGGTACAAATGTTGTAGCAGGTGTAACACCTGGTAAGGGCGGACAAAAACATGAAGGAGTCCCAATATATGAGACAATGAATGAGGCTGTAAGTGCAACAGGTGCCAAAATTTCAATAATTTTTGTCCCAGCAAAGTTCTTTCTTTCTGCAGCAGTAGAAGCACTAGAAGCAGGAATAAAACTACTCATTGCAATACCAGAACATGTTCCAGTGAAAGATGCATTAACAATTGTCGAGCTGGCAAAGAAAAAAGATGCAATTGTAGTAGGTCCAAATACTCCAGGCATTATCATCCCAGGAATAATCAAGATAGGAATCATGCCAGCATCACCTTTCAAAGAAGGAAGAATTGCAGTAATATCTAGAAGTGGCACTTTGATGTACGAAGTGTCACATAATCTGTCTGTTGCAAATTTTGGCCAGAGCATATGCTTTGGAATTGGGGGAGATCCAATCAACGGTGCCCCACTAATTCAGGCATTTGATACGATAAGAAATGGTGCAAATATTGACGGCATTGTTGTAGTAGGAGAAATAGGCGGAGATGCAGAAGAGATGCTCGCACAGCACATTATTGATACCAAATTTGACAAACCAGTAGTAGCATATATCGCAGGAAGGGCAGCACCAAAAGAAAAGAGAATGGGACATGCAGGTGCAATAGTATATGGAAATTACGGTTCTGCAGAATCAAAGGTATCAATGTATGCCAAGGCAAACGTACCAGTTGCCAAGAGACCTGCTGAAGTACCCATGCTTCTTGCAGGAAAGCTTGAAAAAGGTAGAATCAAATAGCAGGAAATTGGAGAAATAGAAAATGCCGATAACAGATCCACTAAAAAAATCAATAGCACAGAAAGCTAGACTTCACTTTAAAGTCTGTTTCTCATGCGGTGCAAAAAATCCAATCAGTGCATCAAGATGTCGTAAATGTCACAACGTTTACCTTAGATTAAAGAACAGAACACTCGGAATTAAAAAGTAGTTAACAATCTCCGCCGCATCCACAATTATCATCATGTGCCATTTTTAACGGGTTATTAGCATCATGTTTTGCTTTTTGATAATGTGCCACATTTAGGATTCGCTCAGCAACAACAGGATTTGTCACATGATTATAATCAAGCCACTGTTTAATGTCATCTATTTTGTAAGTATTTCCACTTGATAGAATTTTTTTGAATGTTTCTCGAATAAGATCATCTTGTTCGTTACCAAGTGGCCCGTTACCAATTGATACAAGGTGATTTAACAAAGCAAGTGAACTTTCTGAAAGGGTCACAAATTACCCAATTTAGAATCAGTATAAGAATTTTCCAAGATCTCTTGATATATGGGTAACTGTAAGATTTTTCTGAAGATAGTTTGTTTATTATCAATTTTAAGAATTATGATGAAATAGCAGGTACAAAGTCTTCCCGTTTGGCAAAGAGTGCGGCAAAGATTGCAAAAAAACTCGGAGTAAGAATCGTAGTCTGTCCACCACAACATATGATGTCAGAGGTAACCAGAGTTTCCTCAAATGTATTTGCACAACATCTTGATAATTCAAAGGTCGGTAGCACAACAGGTTTTGTTATACCAGAGATTGTAAAAAAATCAAGAGTCGAAGGGTCTCTCATAAATCACAGTGAACACAGAATACCATCAAATGAAATAGAAG
>JANWJG010000026.1 GCA_025449485.1 Nitrosotalea sp.
ACTGTTTCTAATCTCTGCGGCACCCCACACGTATGTTGTGCTCATTCCGGAAGTAGAATTCACCCATACGTGAACACCTTGTACTGCGACGCCCGATGATTGAGCGCCTGTCTGGACAAGGCTAGTACCAGATAGTACAACACCAGTTCCAAGAACAACTGATGCAACCAAGATGATCAATGTGGTTAACACCGCACTGATTGCCTTTCTGTTCTTTGTTCTAAGGAACATATTCATTATTAACAAGTATAATAATGAAGAATATCTCATCTAGCATGTAATTTTGACTTACATCTAGGCTGATGAGACAGTCTTATAGGCAGCAATGAATTTTGCTACAAGTTGTCCAAGATTGGAGGATCCACGCACATTATTTCTGAAACGTTTGGAAGTGGATTTTGATACGCCAATAGCAATTAAGGATACACCTGATGCATCAAGTTTTTTTGTAATTTTAGCAAGATGTTGCGTTACTTTCTCATAACTAGACTGATGTCCATCAGTAATAAGAAAAATATATTTTCTTTCTCGAGTATCAGCCAATAACATTCTACGTGTTAATTCTATCGCATCAGATAATAATGACAACCCATTATTTTCTAACGAACCAATACGTGCTTGCACTTCATGAGTATACTTTTCTTCAAAATCTTTTAAAATTTGGAAATTATTATCAAAACTAAATAAAGCCCATGCATCAGATTTTCCTGTTAGATCATTTGCAGATTCTGCAATACATAGAGTAAATTCTTTTATCTGTTCAAATCTCAGACCCATGCTTGCACTATTATCTATCAGGATGACCCATGCTTCTTCAACTCGGCGCATTTCATCTCGTTCAAAAACATCAATTGATTGTGATTCAGATGCAATAGATTGAATCACCATTTGCATGTTTAGATTACCCATTTGATCAATTCTTGAGTCATCTGAAAGATTTGCCACCATTCGTATTTGGTGATTAATTCGTCTCAATAATGGCGCTACTTTTTCCCTAATTTGTAAAAAATTATGAAAATTTCCTTGAGGAATAATGATTGCGTCAAAATTAAGATCTTTCAGGTCTTTTTTGTATTTTTGAAGGATTTTTGATTTTAATTGGGCATCAGTTAACCACAATTCATCAAGTTTTACAATGTTTTCTTGAAATAGTCCACATGGTTTAAAATCCGGACTTTTTTGGAAAGTTTGTAGTTTTTGTCTTACATCGTGCCTTTCACAATAGGGCAAGACTTCTTGAGGTAAAAATTCTCTATTTTTATAGAGCCAGTTTGCAAATAAAACTGCATCATGAGGATTATTCATCATATTTGTTTTCATCTTTACCATTCTTTCGTCATTTGGTAAACCAAGAAATTTTAAATTATCCATATTACAAGATTTGTAAGAATTTTTTCTAATCTTTGACATCAATTTAAGTTTGATGTTTTTCATATTTTCCCATATTTCAGAATCAGCATGAGCAATGTATTGTTCAACACATATGTCTTCGATGTAATCTATCACACGTAAACAAACATCTTCTGTCTTGGATTTTTTCCAAGAATCATATATCGAATATTTTGAAACACAGGCATGAGCTGCAAGATGATAAATCGTAGTCAAAAACAAGCACCAGAGATTTTTCCTACCATCAACAGAGTCATCAAATATCATGCCTTCAAACAGATATTTTCCATTCTGTTTTCTCGGCAATGGAATAACAATATCCAGTTCAGAACCACATTCGATCACAGAAAACAAAGTCTTTTTTGAGAAAACAAGATTCATACCGCCAGGTTTTATTTGAGAAAAATTGTAAAAAATATCTTCGGCTAATTCTAAAAAACTTTGTCTTGTTTTTTTCATTAGATTCCAGCTATTTTATAAATTATCTTTCTTGCCATTCCTTGTACTTCTACATCATCACTAGTGAGAGAAATTATGGTTTCTTCAGCTGCATCTTTTAGTGAGGCACCATCAGAAATCAGTAACGCCCAGTTCAAGAGATCACCTACAGATGGACCATATGGAAGATCTCCTGCTTTGTATTGTTTTCGTAACTCGGCACCAACTTTGACTAGGATTTCAGCATCTTGTCGGCTCAAACCATTTGTTTTTTTAATTAAAAGATCAATCTCTTTTTCGTCAATCTTTGAACCCACACTCATATAATCAAAGTTTAGCCACACACTCATTCTTCTCCTCATTGCAGCGTTTATTGGCTTAGTACCTGCAAATTCAGAAGATACTGGATTCATACTGATTATCAAAAATGCATATTTGTGACGCTGAATGATTTCATTGTCTTTTTCAGTCAAGACCAAGTGACCTCGTTGATCCAAAATAGGATTGAGTCTTGTAGCAATGTCTTGTTTCATCATATTTGCTTCGTCTAGGTACAATATTCCCCCATGTTTGCTCCATGACGTTATCAGCCCATCAATCCAATTTTCTTTTCCTAGGCCAACATATCTGCCAAAAAGATCAAAAACTGATGTCTGTAGACCACAATTTATCTCCCAAATTGGAAGCCCAGCAAGCTCTGCCACTAGATACACAATGTGTGTTTTTCCAGTACCGCTAGGACCAATAAGTGCACATTGTTTGAAAAAAGATAAAGCTCTTGCAATTCTTTCAACGTATTTTTCACCATTATCAAGATATGGAGGAGTATCTCTTGGTATGAGTTCAGATATTTCAGTCGAAAATGAAAATTTTTCTGGGTCGAGGTATTTTTTTATATCATAATTTTTAGATAGAGCGTGAGTACTTTTTTTCAATGTTGACACATGAATGTTAAGAGTAAAATTTTCAGCATTAACTTTGGAATTTACTATTTCTTTCATCCGTTGATCAGGTAAATTTTTGATACTCATAAGGTTGGATTAGAGCAAGCCTGCTAAAACACATGATATGTATCATAGAACTACAGACAGTAGATTAAGTTTCATAATATTTTCTTATAATCATGAATCTAAAAATAGAGATAAACGCAATATCATTTTCAAAATTAAAAAATGAACAAGGTTTTGTCAAATACAACATAGAAGCATCCCTTGATGAAATTAAAAATATAGATTCTGAAGTTGTATTAAAATATAGACTTGTTTTATTATCTAATCCTACAAATGCCAAAATAGCAGTAGAAGGTATGGCTACACTTTATGGCGACCAGAACGAGATATCAAAACAGCTAAGTCCAGATGAAAAAAACATCCCAGTGGTTCTAAATTTGATATATCAAGATATATTTCCGCTATTTTTTATTATGTCAAAGAGTATGCAAATACCATGCCCTGCGTACAGACTTTCACAAATGTCGTATGCGCCGCAGGTAGAAAAGAGCATGTCAGAAACATTGCATGAATCAGACAATACGGACGTAGTAGATGAATTTTCTAGGCAGAGTGAATTGCACACACAAGTTGAAGATACATCACCGCCACTAGATCAAGAACAAATTATAGAACAACATATGTGAATAATTGTACAATAGTGAAATTTAAGAAAAATTCTCACAGTTGTGATTTTTTAATTATCGCTGCAATTTTTGTTCAATTATATTTCTTTCACAGAAATATTGAGATTTCTCCAAGCACATGTACCAGATGTGCCACCTGCTTGTTTACCTATTTGTATATACTCTTTTGTTCCAATAAGACCAGAAATTTGAACAGTATTTGCAAATGGAATCTTTGCATTAGCAGTAGGACTCGTACTATTAATTGAAACACCAACTTTGGTATTACCCAATATGCCTTGTGGTGCAATTAACGAAGTACCTATTCTAATATCTGTATTACATGTGCCATTTTTTGCAGTATGAAATGTGAATCCTGAAACAGTAATTTCAATTCTACCAGTAACTTGAGGAGTTATTGTAGCCAACAAATTACTCATGTGACCAATTCCGTTAGTTTCATTGGCAGGATTTGCAGGATTTGTGAAATTAATCTGAGGTTTTACGACAGTATTTACTACAACATTTTGTGATGCATTATTGTAGAGATATCCATTCTTGAGAGAAGCTTGGAAATTAACTTTGTAACCACTAGTACCATTAATTTTATAATCCCACTTGAAAAAAGTCAGATCACCACTATTCAAAAGCGGGTAAGAAGTTGGAGTAGGGCCTGAAATTAGAGTGGTTTTGCCAAAACCTGTGAGATTTTTGACAACCATGTTTGCTTGAATATTTGAAAGAGCCCCACCATTTGTCATGTTATTTGTAACACCCAGAAGTAAAGTAGTGTTAAAATTATTTGGTCCAGAATTTGTCAAGGCAAATAATTGCAAGTACACGGGGGCTTGGCTTGCAGAGTTTGCAAAAAACTCCTTGACATTTCCACGCATAGTGACTAGTTTAAGATCATATCCATGAGTTGAGTTGATATAAAGTGGAATGTTTTGTCCTACTTTGGTAAGAGAGTTTCCAGGATATACAATTTGATTAACATCATATTTTGAAACACCCAACGCGACATTAGATTTATCCTGTATCCATAATCGGTTAATAGTTATTGGCATATTTCCTGAATTTTGAATCGTAATATTGAATTTATTATTATCAACTGCAACCTTAGTTATTGAAAAATCCTCATGATTTGTATCAGCATCAGACTGGCTTTTTGTTACAAATGCATCAGTAAAGTTATTCAACAAATTCATATCATAAGTAACAAAGGTTACAGCGGTTGTAAAAATTATTATAAAAAACACAGCACCTACTACTGTACTTATACCTCTTCTACTCACAGTATTCATCCATCCATGAGATACAAGTTAATTTACAATACATACGGTTAGTAAAAGACATTACGACAGACTCCATATTATGAAAATTGTTTTGATCTTCAATAAATGATTCTGGATGTCATACAAAATAATTACATGGTCAGTTGTTTTATTATTTTAAACTATAAAAAAACATAGAGAATTTTGTACAAGACATTACGATATATCAATCATGTAGAAATATGAAGAATTCATCAGTTATGGAAATTTGTAAATGTACACGTAGTTACGCCTTTAGGAACTGTTACCGTGACTTGAGTGGCATTTGGTTGAGTATAAGTGTCATCACAAGTCACACTTTGAAGCAACCATCCAGGCGTAGGAGTTTCTCCTATGGTATACACACCAGGATCTACAAAGAACACTCCAGAATGTCCCCCTCCAGGAGTACCAAGTTTTATAGATGTTGTAATTTCCATTTCTGATTGTGTCGTATGACGTTCAGCATAAAAGAAATCAAATGGATATGTGTTGCCAACAACAAGACCTAGATTAGTTGCTGTTTGACCACTCAAAATTATTGATTTGTTTATTTTACTGTGAACACCTCCTATATCCATTGCAAGTTTGTTATTGATGAAAACAAACACATCATCATCACCAGTAAAATTGAAAATTTCTCCACCTTGATAGGTAAATGAATTGTGAATTTCATAGGTAAAACTGAAATTATGTGTCTGTCCAGGCGTATTTCCAAATAGTTGATTATCAATAGGAAAGAAAAAGAAATTATGATAAGTCCATGTTTGTGGATTAGTTCCCGGATTATGTAGTAATGTTATGTTCAATTGTTTTTTTATGTTTACACCGGGGGTATCATGAAACCATTGATAAAATCTTGCAAATCCATTGTTAAATGCATACGTAGTCTGATTATTATAGACAGGTTCACTATCAGCTCCGAGAATTGGCAATACAAGACTTGGGACAGCAAGTCCATAAGGACAACTGCCACAAACTTTTTCAAAATCAGGATGTCCGCCAGGATCTGCTGATCCATTAAAATCTCGAATGGTTCCAGATAAAACCATATCACCATTTTGATCAAGGTTTACAGTATTAACGTGGCCTGAAGTCTGGATCCAAAAGTTACCTAGATCTCCATAATAACTAAAGTTACCATCTCCTTGTTTTGCCACTTTATTGATTATTAATTGACCATCTGCAGGAGTGCCAAGATGATGTGTAAAGATAGAACCACGTGCAGTAACTAGTGAAATATCAATTGGATCTCCTGCCCAGTCATAATTTACAAGTTTGGAAAAAGTTTTACCAGGTGGAACTGCTATTGGCGGTACTTGTAAATCTAGAGAATGTATTCCTTTTATTTCAATTTCTTTGACATTGAGACCATCAATTCCAGTATTTAGGAAAGTAATATTGAGTTGCTTTTGTGCAGTCTTGTACCATTCATGTTGTGGTGTGATGGCTTCTTTTATTTTATTGATATTTGTAGAATATGTGTTATCTAGGAGTTTTTCATTTCTATCCAGGTTGTCATTTGCCCAGGATATACCAATTACACCAATTAATGAAATTCCAACAAGTAAGATTGCACCACTAATTACTGTTGATACACCCTTATGGTAACGCTTGAAATATACAAATTGATCATTCTGGTTACACTCTCTCATGTGTTTAACATGGACAATTATGTTAAAGAATGATAATTAACAAGTGTGAGTATCACAATGTGACACGTTTTCATTTCATGTGTTAACTCTTATGGTGATACGTCAGAAGTAATGATTGAACCTTTTGCAGTGGTTACAAATATACTCACAGGAATTATACTTGTCCAACCATAAGGAATTTTTGTAGAATTTGTTTTTTGTGGCAGAATATTTCCATGAATTATTGGAATATCTACAGTCTTTGTAGAGTTTTTAATTTTTATATCCGTTATAGATATGCCAGTAAAGCCAACGTTATACAGTGTCACATTAATGAATTTAGAAGGAGTTGTTCCAAACCAGGTATTTTCTACCACCAGTTGTTCAGTAAACTTGTTGACATTAGTGGCATAAAGTGTAGTTGCAATAGCCTTTGATACGGAAAAATTACCATTAGACCACATGACTACCGCTGAACCAAGAATCACAGTGGCCACAAGAAGAACCATGCTAGTAACTATCGAGCTTAGCGCTCTATGACTGAAATTCAGCATTCTTGAATTTTTGGTATTTTAGTGACTAATATTGATAGATATGTCTTGTCTAAAACTAACTAATCCACTTTAACGCTTTAGACTCATACATAACACAAAAGATATTTTTTCAGTGTTTCAATACATTGTCAGTGTAATTTACAGATACACACATAGCTTTTTCATATAAAAAACCAAATTTTGTGCATGTCCATGCCAGACAATACGGACCAAGATGAACTAGTATCATCAATAAAGGCAATAGATGAACTTGTAGATGAGGCCATCCAGATTTATGAGTTAGACAATGAAAAAACCAACTTGACAGATGAGTTATACAATTCATTGAGAACAATAACTAACTATCTGGGATTTTCAATGGACATTGATCCCAGACTATTGAGCTTATCTCAAGATACCAGGATAATCCTCATGCCGTCTCTTGATTTGCTCATCATAAAACCTAATTTTAAATCAGAACAAAAAAGACTAGACCAGCTAAACTTGGATGAAAAATCAAATATTCTAAAATCAGTCATTCCAAATCTCATAAACATGGTAAGATCAGATAGGATTTCAAAGAATCAGAAAATCATATTTGTGCGTGAAGCCACACACAGACTAAAACGACTACCGAGTTCCAGTACAGAAGACATGATTGTAAACGATGCGTCGTTACACGTAGAAGGAGTATAATCGATTTGAAGGAAGAAATATCACACTTTCATTCAATTGAGGCGCTTCAATTACATCTGGGAAATAGTCTAAAGGAACTAAAAGAGAAATCTGAAGAATATTCAGAGATAATAGGAGAGAAGATTCGGTTTGAAAATACAACAAATGACTCTACAGAAATTTCAGAACTAAAAGAAAAACTCGAAGGTGTATCAGATTCAAAAAAGAAAAAAACTGTAAGGAAGAAAGATCAAACAACTAACTGGCATGACTTGGGCCCAATTTCATTTTATGATGGAATCGGAACCAAAGGAGAGCTTGAAATTTATTTCAAGGCA
>JANWJG010000027.1 GCA_025449485.1 Nitrosotalea sp.
GACTGTGATTTTGCATTAATAGAGTTTGACCCCGGTTCTGGTATATTTCACTGTCCAAATCACGAATGTACATTCATATATTTTGACAAAAATACTGGCAAAAAATATAGGAAAAATAACAAATAATGTCTCTATTGTTTACCGAACAAGCAAACAGTACCGTACACGCATCTGTCTCATTGAATGTGCTTGATGAATTTATCTTGTCGACTAAGATCTTAATAACTAAAAGCAATATTACACTACAGAGAATATGATTCCGTCCAATATACTTGATAAGATATATCGAACGTTTTATGAAATAACTCCGGATCTTGTATGTACACTAGATGAAAATGGGATAATCATAGATGCCAACAAACGCATGTTGGAACACTTTGGATATTCGAAAAGTCACATTGTAGGTAAATCATGTTTTGACTTTATCACACTTGAATACAAAAAAACTGCACTAGATGGTTTCAAAGAGATGGTAGAAAAGGGAATCGGACCATTGATAGAATTACAACTGATAAAAAATAACAATGAAACATTTTTTGGTTTATGCAAGGGTGCAAAAATAGGTAAGGAGACTGATGAATCGCATATTTATCTTATTACGATTCATGACGTATCTTTAATGCACGAATCGCTAGAAAAAGTAAAACATACTGAAGCAGAGTTGGGAAAAAAATATGCCGAGCTAAAAAAAACATATGACGCTCTAGTGATGGTGGAAAATAAATATCAAAATCTCTACGATAACTCGCCTGATCTCATACGTACTATTGACCTTAACGGAATAATTGTAAACTGCAATAAATCATATGGAAAAAATCTTGGATATACAAAAGAAGAGATCCTTCAAGGTTCGATCTTCAAGCATACTGCTGAGCGAAGTCATGCTGATCTACAAAAAGGCATTGAGGAATGGAAAGAATCTGGAGTTATATCTAACATTGAAATCTGGCTCAAAAGAAAAGACGGGAGTACATTCCCCACTTTATTCTCTGGGAATAGTCTGTTTGATGAAAAAGGCAAACTCGTAGGAAGAACGGTTGCATTTCGAGACATTTCTGACATTTATGCTGCAAGAGAAAGGATAGATCAAGATCAAAAAAAGATAAACCAACAATACGATGATCTAAAAAAGACAAATTTCCTGCTTACTGCAACAGAGAAAAAATTTCGTAGTCTTTATGATACGTCGCCTGACCTGATGCGTACGATAGACGCCAAGGGTGTACTAACTGACTGTAATGATGCCTATGCCACAAACCTGGGATACACAAAACAGCAGACACTTGGAATGTCAATCTTTGATCATACTGCAGAAGAAAGCCTTGCCCCTATGAAGGAAACCTTTGACTCTTGGAAGTCTGGTTCAAGTATTACAAACAAAGAAGTCTGGATGAAAAGAAAAGATGGTACGGTTTTTCCAGCATTATTGAGTGCAACCACATTTTACGAGAAAGATGGTGAAATGAGAAGCAATACCATCATCAAAGACATCGCTGAACTTTACAATGCAAGACAGAAAATACAGGAAAACGAGTCTCGCATACGAGAACAATATGAACAATTACGCAAGACTGACAAGTCAAAAGAAGAATTCCTGACAATGATAACCCACGAGTTAAAAACTCCACTTGTACCGATTCAAGGGTATGTGGATATCTTACTTACCGATACATTTGGCAAATTAACTGACGCACAAAGGCAGAGACTTGAAATTATAAAACTAAACTCACAAACTCTCTCAAAACTCATGACAGATCTTTTAGATGTGCAAAAGATCGAGATTGGACAACTACGTATATCCAAAACACGACACAGTTTGGCTGACATCTTGTCTCATGTGGTTGAAAACATGAAACCCACTTTGGAAAAATACCATATTACAATATCTACACAACTTCAGCCTGATCTATTTTGCATGTGCGACTCTATGAGAATAGAACAGGTAATACATAATCTGATAAACAATGCAATTGATTTTTGCCCCAAGGAAAATGGAAAGATAATCATAAAACTATACGATGATGACAAAAACGCAAAAATAATTGTCAAAGACAATGGTGTAGGAATATCAAAAAACAAACTAGAACAAATTTTTGTCAAGTTTTACCAAATTGATACCACTGTAACAAGGGAACATGGTGGCTCTGGACTTGGCCTTGTTGTATGCAAGGGAATTGCAGAAGCTCATGGTGGAAAGATATGGGCAGAGTCTGAAGGTACTGGCAAGGGGGCTGAAATCCATATCTTGTTGCCTCTTGACTGATTGCATGATATTTCTACGCAAGAATTAAACTCTCAAAACTTGCAAAAATTTACAAGAGATGCATAAATTTTAGTGGTTTGATATGGCGTTATCCCAGACTCTGATATTTGTAGTAGTGATTGCGATAGTCATGGTCTTTCGATTCAGAAAGATGCTCTCAGGAGGACCTGTAAACAAAAACCGAATAATTCTTGCAACAGTATCTTATTTTGGTATCAGTCTATTTACGGTATCTAACTCATTTCAGGTAGGGGTATCAATTTGGTATGTTTTTGCATATGCAGGTGTGCTAACTAGTGCAACATATCTCTCACATAGACTTGTCAGGGATGGCATCAAGGTTTGGAAGTCTGATGATGGCAAAATTCACGCAAAGGGTGGCAACATTCCATATGTGATATGGCTCGTGGGACTTGTATCCAGATTTGCACTAGGATATGTCTTCATAGGTCCGGATTATTTTATGACTGCATACGGCTCCCAAAAGACTCTGAGCACACTTGCAATTGAAGTTACATTGGTTGTTGATCTTATCATGATGCTAGGTGTAGGCGCACTTGCTGGAAGAAACATCAACTTGATATCTAAACTAAAAAATTTTAAGACAGAACAAAAATTGTAATACTTGTAAAAAATAGCTGAATTTTCATCAGCTAGCTGACTAACTTGTATACGTAAACAATAACTATGGCATTTTAGGTAATTGCAACATGGTAGACGCTACGCTTCGAACTCACAGGCTGCATGACCTTAGTCATTTTGGACTGAGAATTTCAGTAGGTGTCTTGCTCATGGTTCACAGCCTTGGCAAGTTTGACAGCGGCAGTGGGGGATTTTTTTCAAGCATCGGCCTTCCTTCTGAGATGGCTCCGCTGATAGGACTGTTAGAACTGATGGGTGGGGCATTGCTTGTTGCAGGTGTATTGACGCGAATAGCTGCAAGCCTTGTTGCAATGGAGATGCTCATAATCATGGTGTATGTGAAAAAATTACAGTCATTTTCTGGAAAAAATGGTCTGGAGCTTGAATTGCTCATATTTGTGGTCCTGTTGACTGTAATCGTACTTGGTCCTGGAAGAATATCTATATCACATCTTGTGAAAAAAATTCCAAGATTTGTACAATGAAATCATTGTATCGATGATAACATGATTCCACATGAATGATTGGAATAAAAAATAATTATTGGGTCACAGAGTAGACGCTGCCACCGTAGATATTTGCGGGACCTGATGCAATCAAGTTGCTACTTGAATCATATACCTTGATGTTTGCACTTAGTGGATAGTGGTATTTTCCAACATCAAGTGTTGCAGTTCCTGCTGACACTTGGCTTGAGTCAAGTATGTTCCCTGATGAATCCGCAATGTCTGCCCTTGCTGCATTGCTTGGGCTGTTGATTATCTTGATTGTTTCATCTGATGAAACATAATAGTCTTGGAATGAGCCTGATAGAAGTTGACCAGAATATGATGTCTCTGGTTCTAGATATGTATTGTATGGTGCTGGCATTTGCAAATTCAGGTTACTGCTTGTGTATACCATTGTACCATCAAGATATACTTTGAGATAATTCTGACCATTTGTGATTATGGTACAGTCTCTTGTCAATGGTTGGTTGGCACTGTTGTCCATCCATAGTACGGTAAACTTGGTAGCTTGATTGGTTGTGCCATATGTATTTATGATTGCCCAAGAAGTTGCCTGGGTATTTGTAAGTGAGACACATGTAACATAATTTATCAGACCGTTTGATGTTTGCACATACATACCGTTTTCATAATTCTGGCTTGGTACAGTTCTAACTGGCGTAGTTATTACAGAGTGGAATAGAACCGCGTTAGTGTTTGGACTCTCGGCAAAATATCCGGCCCATGTTCCACTTGACGGTGCCTGTATGTCAATATGGAGACCTTGAGTATCTCTTGAAAAGCTGTATGGAGCTTTTTCTGCTGGAGCATCGCCCGCATACGCCCAATATCCATTCCCAGCTTGCAGTTGTTGCTGTGTCATGGTTTCATTAGTTAACGAGTCTGACGCAACCAAACCTGATTGAACCTGTGTGATAGAGCCACCGCCAGAACTAGTACCAGTAGTTGCAGAAGCAGTGTTTGATGGAGAACTAGTGCCAACTGAATTTATTGCAGATACGCGATAAGTGTATGATGTATTTGCAGCAAGTCCAATGTCTGAAAATGCTGTTGATGTGGATGCAGTGTTTGCAACAATGGTTGACCAAGTAGAACCTGCATTAGTTGATCTCTCTATCTTGTATCCTGTAATTGGTGAGCCACCATTGTCAGCAGGTGTGCTCCAGGACAAATTAATCTGAGATGAAGAGACTGTAGTGGCTGAAAGGCCAGTAGGAGGTTGTGGTGAAAGCGTTTGTGTGCTAGTTGTTGCAGATGCAACATTTGATGGGGAGCTAGTACCAATACTATTGATTGCCGATACACGATATGTGTAGGTGGTATTTGGTGATAATCCGGTATTGGAATAAGTTGTAGATGTAGATCCTGTATTGGATACCAGTGTAGACCAAGTGGAACCTGTATCCGTTGATCTCTCAATTTTGTATCCAGTTATTGCAGAACCGCCATTGTTGCTTGGTGCTGTCCAGCTTAGATTGATCTGTGATGTTGACACTGCAGATGCTGCAAGACTTGTTGGGGGCTGTGGTGCAGTGGTAGTACTGCCTGTGGAAAAGTATGCTGTTAAAGTGACAGATTGTGTTGGCGTTATTGTTCTGTATGGGTTGGTACTTCCATCGTCCCAGTGATCAAATACAATGTTCTGCCAGTTGGACACGTATACTGTGTACTGTTTTCCTGTAGTTATAGAATATGTATTTGTGGTATAGCCGTGTCCTATCATGCTGCCGGTTGAAGAATGTAATTCGTCCCATATGCCTGTCATGGAATTTCCTGATAAGTCACTTGACTTTACAGTTATAGTTGCTGAAGTGCCACCAGCAGGTTTTGGGGCTTTTGCGGGACCACTAGGATCAAACAAGAAATTCATTGATACTCCATTGATTGAAGTAGTTATGGTTCCATTGCCAAACACTTGGACTCCATCAACTGTAGTTGATGCTCCTGTGGATGTTGTACTATTAGGTAAAGGAATTCCTGTTGGATTTCCGATAGATATGGAACCGGCAGTTGTAGTTACGTTGGTGGCGGCAGCTACACTTGTGGTGGTGTTCGATATTGTGCTAGAACTACCAAGCGAAGTATCTAGTGGTGATGTCAGGCCGGTGCTTAGAGCGCTTGCAGGAGAAAAATTTGCTAATGGAAACAGCATGGCTGAGAAAATTATTATGCCAAGAATAGAACGAAATTTCTTTCTTGAATTCATTTATCTTACATGAATTTGCATTACATATTTTACTATACCATGATTGTTATGTGAGATAAATATCTTCGATGAATTCAGTATTGTTTTCTAATAATTTTTTCCAAAATGGCTGTAAATCTTTTCCAATAAAAAAAGAAGGATGGGGATTTCTGTTCTGGGGAGTAGATTATCTCTTACTTGCTTCAGAAAATATTTTTTGCAACTTTGACTCGAGCTCTTTTTTACCCTCTGCCTGGACCACTGTTGACTGCCATACCTTTGCTGCAGCCTCGATCATTGCATCAACTGCCTTGTCAATTGTAGGGCCAAACGAGGAATCGATCCTCTTTTTGAGTCGCTCAACATGTGCCTGATACAGTGCATCGTGGAATGCCTTGTGTAGTAATTCCATTGATTGTCTTACAGGGTCAACTGTTCCACAACCGCAGTCACTGCATTCCGTCTCTGAGGCGCATGAGCATGTTGCTTCTTCTTCTTCCATGTTACATGTTCCTGATTTGCATTCCATATTACTTTCTTATAGTCACTATAGAAAGGTAAGTATATAAATTGGAAAGTGATGTAATGGCAAGTAAGTGAGATTTTAGTAAGTTGATGCCACAAGAACTCAAAGAAATGTCAGACCAGATAAAATGCTGTCCTGTAGATAACACATTTCGACTTGTTGGCAAAAAATTTACCATACACATACTTCGTAACATGCTAATTCTGAATCAGACAAGATTCAACCAATTTCTAGAGTCTGTTGAAGGAATAAACCCCAAGACACTGTCTGTGAGATTGCGAGAGATGGAAAAGAGTGGTTTGATAAAAAGACAGGTTTATGCACAAACTCCAATCAAGATAGAATATACAGTTACAGAAAAAGGAAAAGAGCTAAAGACAATCATACTGCAGATGGCCGCATTTTCAATGAAGTATTGCAGCACAGACGTGTTCAAGGACGGTAAACCAAGAACGGTAGAACAAGTGTTTGGAAAATCACAAAAAACTATCTAGTGGATGTAATGTTGACTCCCGTGAAGATCTTGACTGTACCCTTACACTTCAGTCATTTTATTCCATAGTATATCTCGGATAACTTCAAGATATTCAACACAGTCTTTTTGTTTTGTATCAAAGTCAGTATTTGCCATCGTATACATGCGTCTTGAAAGTTCTTATGCTTGACGCATGATTGTTTCGTAAGAATTACTCGTTTCCTTTATGCGCAAATTTTAAAACTGTTGCATATCATGTCAAAAAATCAAGTCTGTAAATTGTGCAGGGGATAACACAAAGTGAAGAATTTAGATACGCGAGGATGCATCATATGTCATGCCAATCAAACTCGACGACATTGACATTGCCATACTAGAGTCACTAGTAAAAGATGGGAGAAAATCATTCAATCAGATATCACGTGAGATCAAGGTAAGCACACCTACTGTCAAGGCGCGATATGATAGACTAGTAAGTGCAGGTCTCATCAAGTCAGTCACATTGGACCTAGATTTTGGGGCGCTTGAAACAAAGACTGGGAAAAGACTTGAAAGTCTCAAGAAAAATACTGTCAAAAACTATGGAATAAAACTTGGCAAGGGCATGGCTGTGAAACTAGTTTGTGAGTACTGCAAAGGACCAGTTGGCAGCAAACTATCAATTTTAAAATTTGGCAGTTTTGAGAGGTTCTTTTGTTGTACCTCTTGCAGGTCATTATATAAAGAAAAATACGGAGCAAAAATTCGTACCCTCGAATAGGATCATGTGTATTTTTCTAAAGTTTTATCACTTGATTCAAAAGAAACTTTACGATTGTAAACTCTAGTTGTTATATTCATACCTGACTTGATATTCTGCATGGCAAAGGATCCTATCTGTGGAATGTATGTGGAAGAAAAACAAAGTGCACTCAGACAGGATCTTGATGGCATACAATATTATTTTTGTTGCAAAAGCTGCATGCACGAGTTTACAGCTCCTGAAAAAGAACTAGAAAAAATCAAGATGTTAGTTACAATTGGAATCCTACTTGCAGTACCAATTACATTTCTAACATATGTCAATGTACTTCCAGTAGATCTAAATCATTATGTGTTATTCTTTCTTGCAACACCTATCCAGTTTTGGATTGGATGGAGATTTTATCAAGGAACATTTGATGCGCTAAAACACAGGACAACAAACATGGACGTACTCATTGCAATGGGAACTACAGCTGCATGGGCTTATTGTACAATTGTTACATTTGTTCCAGGTGTATTTCCATTCCATGATGTATACTATGACACTTCGGCAATCATCATTGTCTTTGTATTGATTGGAAGGCTGTTGGAACAAAAAACAAAGGCCAAGGCATCAAAAGCAATACGAAAACTCTTTGACATGCAGCCAAGGATGGCACACATTGTAAGGAATGGTCTAGAATCCGAAGTTCCAGTAGAGCAAGTAAGAATTGGTGATGAAATTATTGTAAGGCCTGGGGAAAAAATTCCAGTTGATGGTATAATTCTTGATGGGAATTCATCTGTTGACGAGTCTGCAATAACAGGTGAGAGCATGCCTGTCTCTAAAAAAATTGGAGATGAGGTGATTGGGAGCACTATCAACAAGAGCGGAATGATGCGTCTCAAGGCAACAAAGATTGGAAAAGATACACTGGTATCTCAAATAATCAAGCTTGTAGAGGATGCCAAGTCAAGCAGGGTTCCAATGCAGAGGTTGGCAGACAAGGTCTCTTCGTATTTTGTGCCTATTGTAGTATCTGTTGCAATAGCGTCTGCACTTGGATGGTTCTTTTTGGGAGGAATAGGACTGACTTTCTCGCTTCTAGCATTTGTGTCAGTTATTGTTATTGCTTGCCCCTGCGCACTTGGAATTGCCACCCCGTCTGCACTGATGGTTGGTGGTGGAAAAGCTGCGGAAAATGGAATACTCATCAAGGGTGGGGAAAACCTAGAGATTGCAAGAAAAATAAACGTGATTGCATTTGACAAGACTGGCACACTGACAAAAGGAACGTTATCTGTTACTGATGTGGTACAACTATCTGATTTATCCATTGATGAAATTTTACGTCTTGCATCTATTTCAGAAAAATATTCAGAACATCCCATTGGACAGGCAATCATGTTACATGCAAAAGAACAAGGAGTCATTCTAGGTGAACCAGAATCGTTTGACGTATTGACAGGATATGGTACCAGAGTACAATACTCTGGACATGTGCTCTTGATTGGAAACAGAAAACTTGTACAAGACAATGGAATCAAGACAAGTGATGTAGAAGAAAAGATGCAAGGACTTGAAAGTCAAGCAAAGACTGTCATACTGGTTGCACTTGATGGGATACTTGTTGGTATCATTGCACTTGCTGATGTAATAAAAGAAGATGCGTTTTACGCAATACGAGAACTACAAAAAATGAAGATCAAAATTGTAATGCTTACAGGAGACAATGAAAAGACTGCCAAGGCTATTGCAGACAAGCTTGGAATTGATAATGTTTATGCAGGAATCCTCCCACATCAAAAAGAATTTGTGATACAAAAACTACAAGAAAAAGGCAAGGTGGTGGCAATGGTCGGAGATGGGATAAATGATGCACCTGCACTTGCATCTGCTGACCTAGGTATAGCAATTGGTAGCGGGACTGATATTGCAAAGGAGACTGGTGGTATTGTTCTGATAAAAGAGAACCTGAGTGATGTAATTACTGCAATAGAGTTGAGCAAAAAGACATTTGCAAAGATAAAGCAAAACCTGTTTTGGGCATTTGCGTACAATGCAGCGCTAATTCCAATTGCTGCAGGCATACTTGTGCCATTTTTTGGGGCTCAGATGTATAGCTATTTACCGCTGTTGGCAGGCGGTGCCATGGCAATAAGTTCTGCAACAGTTGTAGGAAATTCAATATTATTGAGTAGGTACAGGCCAAAAAAACTAGTGTAATTATTTTTGGTTTCGTGAAAGTTTCTTTCTTTTTTCTTCTATTCTTTTTTCTGCTTCAAGTCTTTCAAGAGTATATGACTTCATGTCTGCAAACTTGATGATATTGGACAGGTTTGGGTGGACTTTTTTGATGGCCTTGAACATTTCTTGTGCAACTTTTCTGTAATCCTGATGTCCCTGCGGAACAGTTCTTAATTCAATCAAGTGTGATGCTTCGCGAAGATTTAGTTTCATAAAGTATGGATAATTGTATGCAAAGTTTACAACATATTGGGCCTGCTCTGGCACCTTTGATTTCATGGCATCCCACACTTCTTTTGACTTGTACATACAGTCTTCAAAGTCTTTTTTGATTCCAAGTTGTTTTATTTCATCTGGCATAAAGTATCCTCGATTTGCTGCAAGTAACTGTCGCTCAAGTGTAAGTACACGGTGTCTGTGAAAGTCTCGAAACATTCCAAAGTTTGTCAAAAAATCAAATGTGTAGTCTGTCATTTCAAATGCACGAGGTGGTCGCTGCCTTCTGTTCTGTCTTTGATCAGAAAATGTCTTGATTATTTTTTTCCTGTCTTGCGATTTTATTTTTCTTACTTGGGAAAGTATGTCTCTATATGACATTCCTGCTGACTGCTCGTATAATATGGAAGAGATTATTTTTTCCTCTGCCTTTTTTTCTTGTTCCCAATCAACCAAATCTGCAAGGTGGTTAGTATTTGCTTTTACTTTGAGATGTTTCTTGCCAAGTGAAATGGATTTTGTCTTGATGTCTCTTAGATATTTTTGTAAGGCCTTACCATGGCTGTCATCTGCTCTTCGTACAAATGACTTTATTGTGGTGTTTAATTCTCTCTGAATTTTTCCTGCGAGAACCCTTTCTTCCTCTAGGCCTGAGGAATAAAGTATGGTAAGCAGGTACTCAAAGGCTCTGCCGTTTCCTGTTATGCCAACATTAGTCAGAGTGGATGCTGGAAGCAGTCCTCTGAGAATGTCTAATGCCTTGGCTCTAATTGTTGCATTGTAAATTCTAGTTGCAGACTTTGTCTCGTCTTCGCTTACAAGTTTGGAATACAGTACATCTATTCCATTAGAGTTTCGAAACTTTTGATTCTCTATTGGTTCCTGCTCTTTCATGTAGTCTATTGCTGGCTGGATGCTTCTAGAGTAGACTTCAAAATCAAGGTTGCACGCCTCAAGATACTTGTCAGCATATCTTGAACTCATTATCTCAGGCTCTCTGTAAAATTTGTATTCGCCATTTACTTTTTTGTCCCATGCTACATATCTTGAAGATTTTTCAAGATATGACAATCCAATTCTACGGTCTTCAATTTTTTTTACTGCAATGTTTGACAAGCCTTCAATTGCAATCTGTGCTTCTCCAAGTTCTGCAACAGAATCATCGCCGTATTCCAGTAAGACTTTATTGTAAAACTCTTCGCCACGATTTTCATTTTGTACAAACTCGTCCAAGAAAATCTTTCGCATGCTCTTGTCAGTTCTGCTGTATCTTGACATCAGGGCACCCCTGTCAACTTGTCTTGGACTGGTGATGGCAAATACATAATCATCTACATTTGAAAAATGTTTCAAAAGAATTTCTTTTTCAGAACCTGAAAACTCTGATGACAATATATCGTTCAAACCTTCTGTAGATAATAACTACTTCTTTCCAATCTGGATCAGATCGGATGGTCCCATCTTTGGCGCATTGTGTTTTGCTTGCCATCTGAGTAAAACTTCTTTGAAAGAATCAGCTTCTTGTGGATCTTCTGTATACATCAAAGTTGTTACCCACTTGCCAGGGCCTGCAGTTCCGCCCATGGAGTTCATCCAAAAGTCTGTCGGCATGTTTTCAAAAGCCTTGTTCTTTTCATCCCGGCTCATGTCTACCCAACGCTTGGAGACAAAGTGTAGTATCTGATCTAGTTCTTCCTTTGTAATCATTATTGGACCATTACTATGCAAGTGATTATAAAATTACGCATTTTTTGCATTTTTGCATGATCATTAGCTAAAATGATCTTACCAAAACTGAAAAGCTTGTTAACATGTTCCTGATTATATGAAATTTAAAACACCTACCTAATGAGCAAGGAAGAGATCGAATTTATCGGCAAGCAAGTTAAGGACATGTACGGCACCTATATCGGCAAAGTAATAGGGACTATAACAGACATTGATGGAAGTGTACAAACCGTTGGTGTTGATTGTGGTTCTGAAGGACTTAAGCAGATAGCATTCGAGCAATTGGTCATTCAAGGACAATATGTAATCTTTATCCCTAGATGGAGATTAGATGCCCAAAGACTATTGCGAGAGAAGGGGCTTACCATGCGTCGTATACGTGCCCTGATGGATATCGTATCTGAAAACGATGACATGAAAGACGATGCTGAATTGATCCATGAGAAGTATAAGATGAAATTGTTAACTCTGGATGAGACTGAGAGACAGATTAAAGAAAAACTTGAGAAAAGACTCGGAGAACTTGATGGGCAACTAAAGTCAATCAGGATGCTAAGATTTGACGCCAAGTTGCAATCCAAGAGCAATGAGATATCTGATGCCAAGTATGATGTGGTCAAAACTCACACAGTCGAAATCATCGAACACATCGAACACGAAAAGGCAGAGATAACAAGCATCCAACGTCGCATCAACGATCTTTCAGTTGAGAGTGGAGAGCGCATCGAAAGTCCAAAACAGGACGTTCATTCAGCCGCCATTTCATATCTTGGAAAGGTAGAAAGTCCTTCTCCTTCACAGCCAAAGACTCCAGCACCTGCTGACATTGGAGTTGGCACTAGTATTCCCACTACGCCAACATCAAAGCCTGTAGCCATAGGAGCCGATGGCGACGAAGCCCCTCAAGATTCAGATTGGCTTAAGAGAATATCATCCTCATAATACAAACTGACGGGATTGAAGGACTCGCTCCCAACTCCATTTGAGCGAACCTTTTTTTTGACATACATACTACCTGTTTGTATTGGACTTGTACAACATAGGTCTTGGAAATAATGATCTAAAGACAAGGGCTGCAGCAAGCCAAGACCATATAAAATTCTGGGAATCACAAGCTGAGAGTCTTTATTGGTCTGAAAGATGGCACACTGCATTAGAGTGGAATCCTCCGTTTGCACGATGGTTTGTGGGGGGAAAAACCAACGCATCTTACAATGCTCTTGATAGAATAGTACAGAAAAACCCAAACAAAAAGGCAATATTTTGGGA
This sequence comes from Nitrosotalea sp., assembly GCA_025449485.1. Classification (GTDB taxonomy): domain Archaea; phylum Thermoproteota; class Nitrososphaeria; order Nitrososphaerales; family Nitrosopumilaceae; genus Nitrosotalea. The sequence continues at coordinate 12,785 of JANWJG010000027.1, forward strand.
AGGAGAGGATGGGGCAACAAGAGTTCTGACCTACAAAGACCTGCTTGTCGAAGTATCAAAACTGGCAAATGCCCTGAAAACACTTGGAGTAAAAAAAGGCGATAGAATCACAGTTTATCTTCCCATGGTACCTGAGCTGATAATCTCACTTCTTGCATGCGCAAGAATTGGTGCTATTCATACCGTGATATTTTCAGGATTTAGTGCAAAATCAATTCGAGACAGAGTTGATGATTCAAAATCAAAGATAATAATCACTGCAGATGGTGGAAGAAGACGCGGTACTCTGGTCAAACTAAAAGATGTTGTAGACGAGGCAATACAAGGACTTGATTTTGTTGAAAACGTAATTGTTCTTGAACACACGCATAATCCAATCTCATTTACTGCACGTGACAAGAAATGGAACGAACTTGTCAGTTCCATGGAACCATTCTGTGATGCAGAGATGCTTGACAGTACTCATCCTCTTTACATTCTATACACTTCGGGAACAACAGGAAAACCGAAAGGCGTACTACATGGAACTGGAGGATATCTCACACATGTATTTTCCACATTCCAGTGGATATTTGATATCAAGGATTCTGATGTCTATTTCTGTACTGCTGATATTGGTTGGGTTACAGGACACAGCTATGTAGTCTATGGGCCATTGATGCATGGGGCAACTCAGGTAATGTATGAAGGTGCACTTGACTATTCTACACCTGCAAGAATTTGGGAAATCATTTCACGATATGGCGTTACTATACTCTATACGACTCCTACTGCACTACGAATGTTCATGAAATATGGGGATGATCTCCCAAATTCTAGTGACCTGTCCAGTCTGCGATTGCTTGGAACAGTGGGCGAACCGATAAATCCGCGAGTCTGGAAATGGTACTTTACAACAATTGGAAAAGAAAGATGCCCTATCATTGATACTTGGTGGCAAACAGAAACAGGTGGTGCAATGATATCTCCTCTTCCGGGGCTCGAAACAATTCATCTAAAACCAGGATCTGCATCAAGACCCATTCCAGGAGTCTGCCTGTCTATAGTTGATGAAAATGGAAAAGCAATACCTGATGATTCCAAGGGATATCTTGTAATAGAAAATCCATGGCCTGGAATGCTTCTTACACTGTGGGGTGATGATGAAAAATACAAAACAGTCTACTGGTCAAAATACAAAAACATGTACTATGCAGGCGACTATGCAATAAGGGACAAGGATGGATACATCTGGATGCTTGGAAGGGCAGACGATGTGTTAAAAGTTGCAGGTCATAGACTAGGTACTGCAGAGCTTGAAAGCGGTTTTGTATCGCACAAGGCAGTTGCAGAAGCTGCAGTCTGCGGTATACCACACGATGTCAAGGGTGAGGCAATCATTGCATTTCTGGTTCTAAAAGATGGCTATACCCAGTCTGAGCAACTAAAAAAAGATCTTGTACAACACATTAGAACAACAATAGGCCCAATTGCATCTCCTGACCAACTTTACTTTGTCACAAAACTTCCAAAGACACGAAGCGGCAAAATAATGAGAAGGCTTCTAAAAGCACTGGCTCAGGATGAAAAAACTGGCGATATTAGCACGCTTGAAGATGAGGCATCTGTTGATGAGATCAAGGCAGCATTTGCCGAACTAAAACAGACTCTTGCAAAATCCTAGATTGAAATTATCTGCATCTTGGAACTTTCAGTTATGTGGAATTTGTCAGTAAATCCAGCTGTCACTTCTAAAACATATTTTGCTTGCTTACCATCTGCGTTTTGAACTGTGCATGTCGCAGTTTCAAGTGCAGACTTGCAAGGTGGAACATTTTTTGCAATATGGATTACATTTCCATCTGCATCAAACCAGATTATGTCAAGTGGAAACTGCATGTTTAACATCCATATGGGTACGATCTGTTCTTGGCTGAAAACAAAGATCATTCCCTGATCATCTGGCAGTTCATTTTGAAACATAAGACCCCTTATCTTTTGGGCGTCAGTATCTGCAATCTGTACATCTAAAATCTTGTCATCAATCTTGATTGTTCCCTTTGGAAACTTGACTTCGGCAAGTTTGGAATCTGCAGGAATTGTCAACACTCCTACTATTCCTATTGCCACTGCTGCAATTGCAATAGGAATTAAAACTTGGGCCCTTGTTGCCACAAAAATCTGTTAGTCAATATCTAGTTAAAAACCCATGCAAAAAACAGTGTGAGTTTTGATTCTAACTCATCTTGTCTTTTAGATGCGAATAATCGCTGAAAAAATTCTTTGTCTCCTGACCCACATCTTTGATTGTTGCGCCATTGTATACCTTTTCTAGATATTTTCCTGCAATTATCATTGGTATGCCAAGAGGTGTGGTAAACGGATCTGGTGAAAGAAGAAAAATGAATCCTATCTTTGTAATCTTTTTTCCTGGTGCAGGCGCTCTTTGCAGTGAGCCAAGTGCACGTGCCGTACCCCTGTCATCCATCTTGCCAAGTTCTGAGTAGATTTTGGCTCTTCTGTGGAGGGAATCTCTGACTTTCTTTATTTTATCAATACCCTGTCTGACTCCCTCATCCATGCACACCTCATTTTTAAAAAAATAGTTAAGACTCCCAGCAAAAGATCAATCACAACTGGGTGAACATTTCTGATCAAGAGATTAGGTTATATGATTTCGTGTATAATTAACAAAAACATGAAGGAAAAGCGTGCTGAGAGGCTAGAATCCATAAAAGAGGCACACAAGTCGGCAAAAACCGACTATACCAGGATAGAGGACTATCTTGAGGTAATATCCGAACTTGTGGAGCTCAAAGGGTATGCAAATACTCTTGACATCTCAAGATACCTAACAGTCAGCGCTCCATCTGTCACACAGATGCTCCAAAAGCTTGCAGAAGGTGGGTATCTTGAATATGAAAAATATCGGGGAATAAACCTGACCCAAAAGGGTTCTGCACTTGCCGACGCAGTACGACAAAAACATGGTACCTTGCTAGAGTTCTTTAGGATGCTTGGGATTAATCATGAAATAGCAAGCCAGGATGTTGAAGGAATAGAACATCATCTAAATCCACAGACAATAAAGCAATTGCGAAAGTTTGTTACCTTTCTAAAATCAAATCCAAAAATTCTTGATAATTTCCAGTAGCTAGTCGTGTACAGTTATCCTGATATCGTCTTTTGACATTACTGCACCAATCAATCTTTTTCCAGCACTAGATTTTTTTGGAATTATTATTCTACCGTTCTTTCCTACTCTGGTGGATGTGATGTTTTTGTCATTGACATAGACTTCGACATCCATTCCAGATTTTGATACGTCCACTTCTAAAACAAAATTGTTTCCTGACTCTGACATTTCAAACCATTCTCCGCCCCTTGAAGATCCGCCTTCTTTTGGTTCTACGTCGATATGAACCCCGAGTGTTTTTTCAAGATCATTTACGGTTGCCCCTCCTCTTCCTATGATTGATGCTATGGATTCCTTGTCTACTCTTACTCGTATGCTGTTGTTTGACAGGATCTCAATTTCTGCATCAGAATCAAATCTGCGTATGGTGTCCCTAATTTTTGCCTCGGCTAGTTTTTCAATACCGCCACTTTTGCTCTCCTTTGTTATTGGTATGACAATGTTTTCATCACCATATGTGTAAATTTCGTACTCTAGGTTATGGTCCTCGAAATTTCTAATCTCAATTACTGGTCTTGCCAAGTCCTGCTCTGTCATTCCTGTGGGGACCTTGACCTTGAACTCCAACTCATACACCTTTGATATCTGACCTGCCTTGACAAAGACTACGGTGTCCAATATGTGAGGAATCATTCCAAGCTCAACTTTTCCTATGAATCTCTGTATTGCATCAAGCGGTGCATGTGCATGAACAACTCCCACCATGCCCACTCCTGCAAGTCTTAGGTCTGAAAAGACTCTAAAATCCTGATATCTTCTGACCTCATCAAATATTGTATAATCTGGTCTTACAAGAAGAAGTATGTCTGCAGCATTTTCAAAACTTCCCTCAAGATGTGTGTATTGCGTTACCTTCTTGTTTACCTGCAAGTCTCTTGGGGATTCAAATGTCTTTACTATCTTACCTTTTACTGAATAATAATCTGCAAGGCTTGATGCTAGGGTACTTTTTCCAGATCCAGGTGATCCTGAAATCAGTATTCCTTCTGCTTTTTCAGAAAGTCGTTGCATTAATTTTTCAGAGATTGTATACTGATCTAATGACATCTTTACTATTGGATGAGTTATTGTAATTTCATAGCTGTTCGAAAATGGCGAATGGGTAACAACAACTCTGTAATCTTTGTATTGAATTACAAGTACTCCGGACTTTGATATCTCTATTATGCCAAGCTGTGTGGCTCTTGACGCTTCTAGGATTTCACTTGTTACTCCTTCCAAGTATTCTTTTGTCAACATAGTCTCTCCTACCTCGGTAAGAGAAAATGCACCAGGTTTGCCTCTTTTTGCAAGTGGTAATGTTCCTTCCTTTAGGTGAATGCTCATTGTTTGACTGTCAAAGTATTTTTCAAACTCTAGGTCTGAAATCTTGACCTGAGGTTTTGAATAGCTTGTCTTTACGCCCTCTGCCTGTGCTACAAGGGCCTGAACATAATCTGCCGTATAAAATGTGGCACCATTCTTTTTTGCAATGTCTTTTATTATTGCATCAATCCTGCCATGTCTTGCAAGCTTGATGTCGTCCATGCTTGGACGCTCTCCTTCAAACCGTAGTGTTATGTTGTTCTTGATTGCCAACTCTCGAATTTTTTTTATCTCCTCAAGGCCCACAAAGCCATAGTCTTTGTGTTGAGACGCCTGTGACTGTAACTCATCTAAAACTGCAACCGGTATTATTATCTCACAATTTATCAGAGTGCCGGCCTCGATTAACTTGGTAATCTCACCATCTATTATGATGCTAGTGTCTACAACGAATTTTTCCACAGGTGTACTCATTTCTGGCACCTTTTAATCATAACTGTATCTAAGAATAATATAGTACAATGTGCTGGACATTCCTATGACTGGTAGCAAAAATGATGTCTTGATAATTGAAGATAGCATGGCTATAACCCTCCTGTTAAGGGATTTTCTAAAAAAATTGGGGTATGAAAACGTAAAGACATGTGATAACGGAAAGGCTGGAATCCAATCATTTTCTGATCTTGAAAAGGATGGAAAGCGACCAATAATTCTCCTTGATTTTCATCTCCCTGATATGGATGCAAATGAAGTGATGGCTGGTATATTTGCGATACGCCCTGACGCAAAAATCATTCTTGAAACTGCAGACTCCAAGTCTGATGAACAGATAAAAAATGCTCTTCGAGGAGGTGCGTATCTGTATATTGAAAAACCAATAAGATATGAAAATCTAAAAAATGTATTTGAGACTCTGGAAAAGGAACAATCAATTCTTGAGGAAAAACCATCAGGCGACATTGAAAGAATAATCTTGCACCTAAAGTCTTCTTCTAGGATAAGTTTTGCAAGACTTGCAGAATATTCCAAAACTGGAAAAGATTTACTGGAAAACCATCTTTTACGTCTTGAAAATGAAAAAAAGATAACAAAACTTTCTGAAATGAAGGAAGTCTCTTGTACCCAGTGTGATTCTGTACGAGTTCTTCCAAATTTCTTCTGCCCTACCTGTAAGGGCACTAATTTTGTTCAAGGAAAGTTGATTGAACATTTCAAATGTGGAAATGTCTCAATTGAGGATTCTTATAAAGAAAACAAATGCCCAAAATGCCAAAAAGAGATCAAGATCATGGGCGTTGATTACAAATCAATTGATAACTATTACATATGCAATGATTGTGGGAACAAATTCTCCGATCCATCCCAAGATTACATATGTGTTAAATGTAGTAACAGGTTCCCGCTAGAAAAAGCAAAATGGGTTACAAGTACTGGATACAAATCAGTCAGCTTGTGATTTTACTACGTCATTAATTATTTTCAGAACATCTTGAAAATTAAATGGTTTTAGAATGTATGTGCTGGCACCTGATCTGATACATTCTTTGATGGTTTCTTGATTGTCACTAGCTGAAATCATGATTACCTTAGCTTTTGGATTGTATGTAATAACTTCCTTGAGTACTGCAAGACCGTCTTTTTTTGGCATTGCCATGTCAAGTAAGACAATATCAGGTTTTGATTTGGTATATTGTTCCAATGCTCCTATGCCGCTTGATAGTTCTGCAACCAAATTGTGCTGGCCTATGACAAGTATATCTTTTAAAACCATTCTTATAGCATCTGAATCGTCTACTATCATTACATTTGCCATACAAATTCTCTACAAAGTTTGTACTATATAATTACAAGCGTAATTTAAAATCCTATAATCTCTGGACATGACTCTCTTACCTGTTTTCTAAAATCATCTATCTGGATGTTGACCTGTCCACTAAAAAGACTAGACATAATCTTGACTGCATCGCTGGTTATTTTGTGTGAGCCTTTCAGTATGCCGTGGCTTGAAACGTGTTTTAGAACTAGGTCGCTTATTTTTGCAATCTCACCCATTTTTTCTTGTTCCATCATTGGTGCCAAACCCTTGATCTTGTGCATGTGTTTTTCAATCTCTGCTGATTTTTCATAGAGTTGCTCATCATTGGTACAGGTAAGAAAAATTTCATTTAGGCTGTCTATTTCTGATTGTATCTCTTGCCTTGCTAATCTGAGAAACTCTTCAGACATTTTTAACTACTTATTACATATCTTTTATACTAACTTTTATACCAGCCTAATGCCTTTTTTTCTTTGTGAAACTGACTCAAAAAACATACTTTTTACTAGCAGTGATAATTGGAGTTTCTGCTGTCAACTTTTACTTGTTGATATTTACATCACAACAAAATCAAGACATTTTACACTCTATTAGTTATGCAAGTGATCTCAAAGTTATAGTTGAAAGAATTGGCGGTACTGCAAATTCCATTGCCGGTGGAAATGAAGGAAATAGGGCAATTCTGGAACAACAAATATCTGATTTTGATAATACGTATGCACGGCTTGGCGTGGGGGGAAATATTGGTGGATTAAATCTAGTTGCAGTTCCACCCGAACTAATTCCAGCATATACAAAGGTAGGTGACGCATGGATTCCATACAAAGATGATGCAGAGAAAATAAAGAAAGAGACCATCTTTGATTCCAAGGTAAAGGATGGATTGACATACGTACTTGGTAAAAATGGTGATCTGGTGTCGCTTGCAAACGGTATCGAAAATGATCTAACTCCACTGGATAGAAATTACAATAAACACAAAATAATTGCACTAGAGATGATAAGTCTTGCAAAAGATATCGGTGAAAAAACACTATTGTATTCCATTGGTGAGGGGGGAAATGTTACTTCGGCGTTGAAAAAGGATAGGATACTTTTTGGTGCTGATCTGAAAAAATTGGAAGGATTGCCACTAGATGACCCTGAATATGCTGTATATGGTATCACTACAGAAACACTACCAGAAATTCCGAGACAAAATTCTGACTCTATAAGGCAGATTGACCCAATATGGGAATCTGTCAACGTAAAGCTAGTCTACATTGAATCAAATACATTATTGTCAAAAGACTTTGGTTCTGCATTATCAAAATTAAATTCGCAAAGAAACGTACTACTCAATGTCACATCTGACTTTGTAAATCAATGGAACGGAATTATTGATTCACAGCTACACGACAAGGTTCTGTTAGTGCAATTATTCGTAGTTGCTGATATTGTGGTATTTGTTATTGTGATATTGTCAATTAGAAAGTCCTTGTCGCCTCTTGAAACTTTGACAAAGGCAATCAGTCATGTCAAAGAGGGTGTTTATGGAGAAAAAATTAACTACTCTGCAAAAGATGAGATAGGTGAACTAGCAGATACCTTTAACGCAATGTCTATAACAATCCAGAAAAAAGATGAAGAGGCAAAGAAAGTTGAGATTGCAAAAGATGAATTCTTGGCAATGGTTACACATGAATTAAAGACTCCTCTTGTACCAATTCAAGGGTATTCTGACATATTACTTGGTGAACATCTTGGACCACTAAATACGACACAAAAAGAAAGACTCAAGATAATCAGTTCAAGTGCCACTACTTTGCTGCAACTCATCTCTGATTTGCTTGATGCGCAGAAACTTGAACTGGGACAGCTTAGGATTAAAAAAGAGAAAAATAATCTCAAGGAAACAGTCGAAAAGACAATACTTGGAATGCATCCACAGGCAATGGCAGATAATATCTCACTTACTTTCACCCCGAAAAAAGATGTCTATGCATTTTACGATGACGATCGAATAAAACAGGTATTGACCAACCTGATAAAAAATAGTCTAAAGGCAACTTCTCCAAAGACCGGCAAAGTCGAGGTAAAACTTGAAGAAAAAAATAATGAAGTTGTGGTTTCAGTCATAGATAATGGTCGAGGAATACCTCCTGAGGCAAAAGGTAAGATCTTTAAAAAATTCTACCAGGCTGATACCACAAGTACCAGGGAAAAAGGAGGGAGTGGACTTGGCCTATCTATCTGTAAAGGAATCGTAGAAGCCCATGGTGGTACAATATGGATGGAAAGCGAGATATCCCAAGGAACCACCTTTTCATTTACAATTTTAAAAACAGAGGCAAATAGAACGCCAATATAGGATGACTCGAGTCTGGTAAATGCCATGTCGCTTGAAGATTATGCAGATAAGGCAGTCAAAATTGCACTTGATTCTGGCTCTCAGTATTGTGACGTAAGGGCAGAACTTGTTACTACATCTGGATTTGTAATTGAAAACGGAGAGGTTGAAAATTCTGTCTCATCTCATGACTCTGGCCTTGGAATCCGGGTGCTGGTAAATGGAGCTTGGGGATTTTATTCTGTCTCTATGCCACAATCATTTGATGATATTGGGCAGAATATTGTGGATACTATAAAGGCTGCAAGATATTATTCTAAAAATAAAAAGCAAAAGGTAAGTCTTGCAGAAGTTCGTTCTTTTACTGACAAAGTAAATTTCAAGATGCTAGTTGAACCAAATATTGAAGAGATGGTGAAAATTGGCCTTGAATCTGACAAAATAATTCATGATAAAAAAAGAATAATCAAATCATCGGTATCAATACATCATGATAAATTTCACAAATATTTTGTAAACAGTGAGGGTTCACAAATCACCCAAGACTTTGATGACGTCATGGCAAATTTATCAGCAACATCACACTATTCTGGATTGACCCAATCTGTTAGTACAACAGAAGGGGGAAGGGGAGGACTGGAAATGATTACTGGAAAAAATGACATTCTTGCCGTCTCTAGAGAAATATCTGAAAAAGCAGATGCACTGCTTGATGCAAAAACAGTAAAAGAAGAAAAAGCAACAGTGGTGATGAACCCAGATTTTGTTGCATTACTCTCTCATGAAATTCTTGGACACCCATCTGAGGCTGACAGAGTACTTGGCAAAGAGATGGCATGGGCAGGAGGTGCATGGTGGGCAGGAAAACTTGGAACAAAAATTGGCTCTTCTGAGCTTAATGTAATTGATGATCCTACAATTCCTTCTAGTCTTGGATGGTACAAGTATGATGATGAAGGGGTACCGGCAACAAAGAAAACACTTGTAGAGGATGGAATCTTGAGCAACCACATGCAAAGCCGAGAGACAGCCTCTCTTTTTGACACTGCTCCAAATTCGTCGATGCGTGCAACTGGCTACTCGTTCATGCCTCTTGTAAGAATGGCATGCACTTGCATCGCACCTGGAAATTGGAATCCTGATGAAATGATAAAAGACGTAAAGAATGGATTTTTGATCTGTAACATGAAAATACCGTCAATAGACATGATGCGGTATAACTGGAGCATCTCTTGTCAATATGCACAAAAAATTGAAAATGGTGAACTTGGTGAGCTGCTAAGGGATGTCATCGTGATGGGAAACTCGCCAGAGTTTTTTGATTCTATTGATGCAAGGGGAAAAGACTTCATTGTAAGACCTATCGGAAACTGCGGCAAGGGAGATCCGATGCAAATAATGAGGATGGGAAATGGTGGTCCACATATACGTGGCAAATCAATTGTAAAAAGCGTGACAACATAAAATGTCTGAAAGACTAGATGATGTAAAAAACAGAGTAATCTCTTGCACTAACTGCAGTCTCTCAAAATCAAGAACAAATGCAGTACCTGGAAATGGCAATTATCATTCTGATGTAATTTTTGTTGGAGAAGCTCCTGGAAGAAATGAAGACCTACAAGGCAAGCCATTTGTTGGTACGGCAGGACAAATTCTTTCTGAGGCACTAGAGTATGCTGGATTCGCGCGAGACCAAGTATATATTACAAATGTTGTAAAATGCAGGCCGCCAAACAACAGGCAACCTATAACAGAAGAGCGTACTGCATGCAGACC
>JANWJG010000028.1 GCA_025449485.1 Nitrosotalea sp.
AGATCAAACCCATGATTCTAAATCAATTAAAAAAGGCAAAATATGGAATTTCAGATCATGCAACTGTAGAGTTATGCCATTGGACAAAAAAGTCATTCAAGGATGGAGGTCAATGTTACAAACACAAGTTTTATGGCATTTCAACTCACAGGTGTATGGAGTTTTCACCAGCTGGGATGTTTTGTGAAAATAGATGTGTATACTGTTGGAGACCAATGGAGTTTTACAGTGCCCTGAAGATGCCAGAAGACAAGGTTGCACCTCCAGAAGTTATCATGGTCAATCTCATGGAAGAGAGAAAAAAGTTGATCATGGGTCATTATGGAGATCCAAAAAGCAACAAAGAAAAACTTGATGAATCACTGCTTCCAAGCCATTACGCAATTTCATTATCAGGCGAGCCTACCATGTATCCACAGTTACCAGATCTCATAAAATATCTAAAGAATCTACAAAATACAAAATCAATTTTTCTTGTAACTAATGGTCAAGAACCTGAAATGCTGCAGAGGCTAAGAGATGAAGATGCTTTACCAACGCAGTTGTACTTATCAACAAATGCTCCAAACTATGAGACCTTTACACTAGTCAACAGACCAAAATACAAGGATGCGTGGGAGAGATGGAACACAAGCTTAGAAATGCTTGCAGAACTTGATACAAGAACTGTACTACGATTCACTTTAATCAAGGATTACAATGCAGATGAAAAACTAATCCCAGAATATGCAGAAATGATAAAGCGTTCTAATGCACATTTTATAGAAATAAAATCATACATGCACGTAGGCAGATCAACTAACAGGTTGCAGTATTCAAATTCTCCAGACATGTCAGAGATAAGACATTTTGCAAATGAACTAGCAAAACAGAGTGAAAGATATTGTATCATGGATGAAAGCAATATGTCTAGGATTGTTGTACTCCAGAATCAAAAACGATTTACTGACCGCTGGATTTCTTCTTATTTAGATACCAATTAGAAAAATTTTTCAATGCCATATATCTGTGTGATATTTGGTTTTTTTCCTTAAGTTGAGAATATGTTTTATTTTTTCCTGATGGAATAAAGATAGGATCAAAACCCCATCGTTTGCCATGTTCTTTTTTCGATATTGATCCAGCCACATCTGCACTAAACAAATGCACATCTCCGTCTCTTTCACAATACGCAATAATTGATCTAAATACTGCATCTCGTTTCACAGATACAAGACGCAAAATTCCTTTGTTCCCTATAGTATCAAATACAAATGAGGAATATGGCCCTGGAAATCCATTTAATGATTTAATGAAAAGGCCAGCATCTTCTACGATTATAGGCCTCGAACAAATAGAAAACGCCTTCATAGCTTTATGCGTAGCAATTTCTTCCAAGGTATTTGCTTGAATTTCTTGTAAATTAGACTTTAGAAATTCTAGTTTTAGACCAAACTTTGAGACAATATTTTTTGCCTCTTCAAACTTGTTTTTGTTCGAGCTTACAAAAAATATGTCAGACAACATTTGCATATCTACCTCTTTTTTCTATTACTGAAACGTGACTTAGAACTTTTTCTGTCAGCACAGGTCCCAATATTTTCCCATATCCTAGTACAAATGAGATCCAAGCATCTTCCACAATTTGAGCATGTGCACTGTTTAGAACTTCCTTGAATAAACGAAGATCAATTGCATAATCATCTACCTTGTCAGTTTTTTGTGAAAGTCCAAAGTCAAGTGTTACCAATCCCTGATTGGAGAGAATGAAATTGGATGTGGTCAAGTCTCCGTGCATTATGCCATTTTTGTGAAGAGTCCCAACTATTTTGCCTATTTCCTTACATATTTTTATGATTTTATTCAAGGGAAGATCTCTAACGAGTTTTCCTTTTATGAGTTGGAAATATATTTTACATTTTTTTTCATCTACGAAATAAACAAGTGGTGTAGTTATTCCAAAAGATTTAGTCTCTGAGATCATTTTTGCTTCCCTTATCGTTCTTAGGGTTCGTATACGCATATCAAGTGAATGAACCCGATAATCTTTCTTTTTTCTTATTTTTAAAATAGAATCTAGTCCATTCCAAGTTGTAACATAGATATCTGCTTCAGCACCTTTTTTGATGAGGTTCAATGAAAGACCAATGGTCAAACATAATTTAAGTTACAATCATGTTATTTCATCAGATTAGTTTTTAGAACAATAATTTCGTAAAAATACAATTATAACACAGGGTAGAAGACGAGTGAACATGGAACCAGATGAGAAGAGGATAACACAAGAGGATTGTTCAGAAGATTCGTTAGGTCCCGGTATTCTCACATTAACAAATAAGAGAATTGCCTTTGATAAGACAGAAGGTAGAATAATTGATTTTTCAAAGAAGTTTGGAAAAACAGTTTTAGAAGCAAACCTCAACCAAATAACAGAGGTAGCAAAAGAAGGCAGATTGATAAAAAAAGTACGAATAAAGATAAAAACAAACGAGAGTGAAAAAACCTACAAGTTTGGAGTATACAACACAGGAAAATGGGAAAAAGATGTGAAAGAGGCTATTTCCAAGTATTCTCCCTAATAGAGAACTTCAACCGTATCTAGCCTCCAAGATTGCTTTACAAAAGTATCTTTCAGATCTAGTCCAGGTTTTTTTGATGATTCCAATAATCCAATCCATGATATTTGAGAACCACAATCTCCAGCATACTCTTTTGGAACTACAAAAAACTTGCAGTTGTGTCTTTTACATATACTAGATAGTATGCTAGATAATCTTCTGTTTGCTGCAACCCCGCCAACAACCAAGAGTTCTTTTTTTCCTGTAAATGAGAGTGCCCTTTCTGTAGCCTCTCCTACCATAGAAAATGCAGTTTCTTGCAACGAGAAGCATGCAGACTCTATCCCTTTTGGAATCACTCGTTTTGTTGCAGACAAGAGACCAGAAAATGATACATCATTTCCCTTTACAACATATGGCAATGGTACATACTCTGTTGATTTTGATGCAAGTTCTTCAATTCTTGGGCCACATGGAGATGCAAACCCGGAATATCTTCCAATTTGATCAAGTAATTGGCCTAGAGTAATATCCAGTGTTTCACCAAAAACTCGCCATTTCTTTGAAAGAAACGCCAAAATCATGGTATGGCCTCCTGAGACAAGTAATACCAAGGGATCTTTTGCTCCAGTCAACATTTTTCCAAGTTCGATGTGACCTAATGCATGATTTACTGGATATATCGGAATATCATAATAAGAAGCAAGAGACCTTGCCACAACTGCTCCAATCCTCAAACATGGTCCAAGACCTGGACCTGCTGCATATGATATCATATCAAGATCACTTATTGCCACATGGGCTTCTTTGATACACTCGGAAAGGACTTGTGGTGAATTTTCAGCGTGATGACGCGATGCCTCCCTTGGATGTATTCCTTCCCCTTCTGGAGGTCTGTAGATCTTTCTTATATCAGAAAGAATTTTTCCCTGTCTTCCTTTTTTTTCTACTATTGCACAAGAAAATGTGTGAGCTGTACTTTCTATTCCCAGGCTTAGCATTTTATCCCCTACTCAGAGTTGATACAATTTTCAAGACGTCACCATTTTTGAGTTGGTGTTCTGCACCCACTCTTTGTTTTGTCTTTGCGTCGATGGCAAAAAGAAATCCCTTTGCAAGATCTTGATGTATGGACTTTGCCAGATCCCTTGCAGTTGCACCCAAGCGTAAGAGTTTTGCATCAGGCAGTACTTCTCCATTTTTGTTAGACAGTTTTGTTTCGTCTTCTACTGGAAATACGGTAATCAGTTTTAAAAGATCAAAACAGGCATAATCTAGAATTTGTTGGACTCCAGTGCCTCCCAATTTTGACATAACTTTTTCTGCAAGCTCAAGGGCCTTTTGTTGCGGAGGATTCAGATTTAGTCCATCTTTTATCTTAAATGATTTTGCACCTGGCAGATAATCTATAATGCCATTTTTTGTAGCTTTTCTGAGAAGAAGTTCAGTTTCAGCACTACATGCAACAGTTGGATGTATTTTTTTAAACTCATCCAGGATACCTAGATCATGGCATAAATCTGATTTATTTGCAGCTATAATGATAGGCTTTGTTCGTTTTCTGAGTGTTTTAACAAATGTAGAGAGATCATCTTCATTCCAGTCATGAGGTTTCTTTGACTGCAAATTCAAGGTATGCACCACAGATTCTACATCATATTCATCTATTCCCAATCCACTAAATCTCTGTGCAATTGCTTGAATCACCTTACCGCTTTTGCTCTCTAATTCTCTAGCAAGTTTTTGCCATTCTCGTTGAAGTATTTGTTTCATCCATTGATCAAATTCCTCCTCAACAAATTTGACATCTTCTAGAGGATCATGAGTTCCCACAGGGACAGACTGACCCTGTATGTCGGTAGAACCAGAAGCATCTACTACATGAATCAAAACTTCAGATGTCCTTGCATCATCTAGAAATTTATTACCAAGACCCTTGCCTTCATGAGCCCCAGGTACAAGACCCGCAACATCGATTAGCTTGACTGCAATATACCTAGTTCCATTAATGCATAATGGATGATTGTGTGTTATAGCAAAATGTTTGCATGCACAATCAGTCTTGACATATGCAATTCCCATGTTTGGTTCAATGGTTGTAAATGGATAATTTCCAATCTGGGCAGTTGTCTGAGTTGCAGCTGAAAAAAATGTCGATTTGCCAACATTAGTTTTCCCTAGCAGACCAATTTGCATGCAAAAGAGTCGGAGATATGCTCTTATTAGTATTCCAAAAGCGTTTAATTTCAATTCATTTGATGATATTTATTGAATATAATAACTGGAAATCCCGGAACAGGCAAGCACACCATAGCAAAATTGATTTCGACGAAGCTAAATCTGGAGATTATCGACATTAACAAGATTGCAATAGAACAAGGATTAGTTAAAAAAAATAACTATGTTCTAGAGGTAGATGTAAACAAGCTAAAAAAAATAATAGAGAAAAAGGCATCAGAAAATTCCATACTAGTAGGACATCTTGCACCATATGTAATAGATTCAAAGAATGTCAAAATATCAGTGGTATTAAGAAAGAGTCCATACAAACTTCAATCAATATACAAGAAAAGAAAATATTCAAGCAAAAAATCACTTGAAAATCTTGGTAGTGAGATATTAGGCATAACATATTATGATGCAGTACGAGAATTTGGTAAAAAAAAGACATTTCAAATTGACACAAGCGATATATCGATTTCTGCCACTGTAAAGAAGGTAGAATTAATTTTCAAGAGAAAAAGCACAAAGGAAGATAAAATAGATTGGTTACACATGGTTCTCAAAAAAGGAGACATGCAAAAATTCTTTCCATACTAGATTCAAATTACGTCATACTTGGCTATAATGTAAAATGTTTGAGATAAAAAAATCAGATATGGCTGGAAGGATAGGAATACTTCATACAAACCATGGTAAAATTGAAACTCCTGCATTTGTTCCAGTAATTCATCCCGTCAAGCAAAAAATTCCTGCCAAAAAATTAAGAGAAATTGGATTTGATCTAGTCATAACAAATGCATACATAACATTGAAGAGATATGGTGATGAGGCAATAAAACAAGGCATTCACAAGATAATTGATTATGACGGCGCAATAATGACAGACTCTGGTGGATACCAAGTCCTAGAATATGGCGATATTGATGTTGATTATAAAAAAATTGCAGACTTTGAAAAAGGAATAAAGACAGATATTGCAATTCCTCTTGACCGTCCAACAGGACTTGGACTGTCAAAAAAGAAAGCAATAGAGTATGTACAACACACGCTCCGAGTCTCAAAAGAGACATTGGATGCAAGAGATGACAATGGCCAGATTTGGGTTGGACCAATTCAGGGTAGCGAACATTCAGATCTGGTCAAAAAATCAACAAAGGCACTCATTGATTCAGGTTTTCAGATGTTAGCATTAGGTAGTCCAGTAGAATTTATGGAATCATATGAGTACAAATTGCTTGCTAAAATGATAATGACTGCAAAGAAGAACATTCCAGATTCCATTCCACTTCATTTGTTTGGAGCAGGACATCCACTTACAATACCACTTGCAGTATCGCTTGGTTGTGATACCTTTGATTCTGCATCGTACATGCTGTATGCAAAGCATGATAGATACATCATGGAGGATGGCACTGCACATATTTCAGAAGTAGCATATTTTTCCTGCAACTGCGAAATCTGTACCAGAATAAAACCAAAAGAGATGTTATCTCTAGACAAAGAGGAAAGAACTAACAAAATTGCACTTCATAACCTGTATGCCATAAAGGCTGAAGTGGATAGAGTAAAGGAGGCTATTCACGAGGGACGATTATGGGAATACACCATAAGAAAGGCACGTGCACATCCCAAGTTATTTGAAAGCATACCAGTTTTTACCAAAAATACATCATTTTTCACAGAAACTACTCCTAGATACAAGGACAATGCGGTGTTTCTGTTCTCAAAAGAAGATCAATTCAGACCGGAAGTTTTGAGATTCCATTTACTTGTGCGCAAATTTAGAACAAAAAAGAAGACTCTAGTAATCATCCCAGATGGTGGAGTAAGACCATTTTATGCTTCATCAGAGTATAACAACCTGAAAAAGAAATTTTCCACCAAACTTGATGACATACAGTTTTGTCAATACAACCCATATCTTGGAATAATACCATTGGAATTATCAGATATGTATCCTGCAGCTCACTATGTTATATCCGACACAGATTATGATCATGACGAGTTTCCAGAATTTGCTAAGACTTGGAACATGTTTCTCAAACACAACAAATTCAAAAATATCTATGCTATGAAGGATGAATTTTTAAAATTCCATTCCAAGGGAATGAAAATAAAAATAAGATTTTTCAATACTAAAAAATAATAAAAAAGAAGATAGATTCCGCTTTTATAGTGCGGCGTCTTCTGCCCAGCCTTTTACGAATATACCGTTCTTGTGTAGAGGTACTGGTTGACCTGGAGTGTAAGTCATTGGTCTCATCCAGAAGATTGCTTTTGTTGGGCAAACTCCAATGCATGCTCCGTCTGAGATGCATCTTTCTGGATAAAATACAAATGCTTTACCTCTCTTCCAACCATCTACTGGTTTTACACGAAGAACGTCTGGGCCAAGAGAAGTACAGATTTCTACACATAGTG
>JANWJG010000029.1 GCA_025449485.1 Nitrosotalea sp.
CTTCATTTTTCTGATAATTTATTTAATGTTGAGCTTATATTTCCATCCATGAGTAAGGCAGGCAATGAATTGGAAACTCCTTGCCATTCCTGTTAGTATAATTCCATTTCTCATCATTGCAACCACATTTAATGTAAGTTTTGAGAATATTCTTGCAATAGGAGTACTACCTTTCATGGGTGCCTCAATAGCTATGGCTGGCAAATTATTTACTCAGGGACTAAAATTCAATTATCTTGTAAAGAAATTTTTGGGTCCTGTGGACGTAAATTGGAGGACAATTTCTGTAAGAATAGGCAGTGAATTTGTAACATCTACGACTCCATCTTTTGTTGGTGGAGAATTGGTCAGAATAATGTGGTTGGGGAAAAAGGGCGTTCCAATTGGAAAAGCATCTTGGGTAACAATAATAGAGATTGTAACCGAAGTACTAGTTTCTGGAGTATTTGCAATTGCTGCTGCAGTATTTTCATTTGCATATGGTGCTTATGCTATAGGAATAACAATACTTGCAATCAGCATTCCTATAACAGGACTATGGTCTACTCTATTCTTTTTGTCATCGAAAAGAACATTTCAGGTGCCTGGCTGGGCTTCTAGAATTGCTACAAAAGTAGGAAAGGAGCGTTCACTAAAGTATATTGATAAGACCAATCTCTGGATGAAAGAAATTTGTGATATGAGTAGACAAACCCTGCATACCAAAGAAATCAAAAAAGCATTTACAGTTTCAATAATAATTTCTATATTCACATGGTCACTTTATGGTCTTTCTTTTATGATAATTGCAAATGGAGCAGGTTACATGATAGACTTTTTCCATTCTCTTATGGCAACAATGGCGTCTATTGCAGTTGGTAATCTGCCAATTACTATTGGCGGTTCTGGCTTAACTGAATTTTCGATTTGGGCATATCTGGGACATTTGAATAACTTGACATTTGAGGCTGCCAAGAACAGCCTTCAATGGAATATCGTGATCGGATGGAGAATAGCTACGTATCATGTTGGTCTTGTGATAAGTTGGCTATTTCTTATGAAAGTAGTCTATCCAAGCATAAAGAAAGCTAAGACTGTATAGAAAGCACTTTATTTTCAGACCTTTAATTTTTAATTATTGAATTATTCTGGCAAAGTGGTTGTTATTACAGGCGCATCAAGTGGAATAGGTGAACAGGCAGCTGAGGAATTTGCAAAACTGCATGCTGATGTAGTGCTTGTATCTAGAAATGAGAAAAAATTACAGGAAATAGCTACCAAGTTATCAAAATACAAGATTGAAGTTTTTGCGTATGCATGTGATGTATCTAACAAAGATCATGTGAATAAAATGGGAAAAACTATACTTGAAAAATTCGGTAAAATTGATGTACTTGTGAACAATGCTGGTTTTGGTATATACAATACTGTTGAAAAAATAAAAATTGATGAAATGGAATCCCAAATGGCTACAAATTTTCTTGGAATGATGTATTGTACAAAAACATTTTTGCAGACAATGTTATCTCAAAGATCTGGACATATTGTTAACGTGGCATCTGTGGCAGGAAGTATAGGAATTCCTGGGATGGCATCTTATTGTGCATCAAAGTTTGCTATGCTAGGATTCTCCGAATCGTTATTTCATGAACTAAAGGGCACTGGAGTAGGAATAACTGTAGTCAGTCCAATAATGGTGAGAACTAATTTCTTTAACCACGAATCATTTGGAAAAATGCCACGATATTCAGCCACATCACTTGATCCAAAGACAGTGGCAAATGCAGTAGTAAAAGCTGCATCGTCACCTAGGCTTGAGATCGTTGTTCCTCAATTTGTAAGAATTGCAATATGGCTAAAGCAAACTTTTCCATATTTGATAAATCCGATAGTGGGTGGAATCTTTAGAAAATCAGCAAAATCTAAGCTTGATTGAATAATCTATTCTTCTTCAGACTCTTCTTCTCCGGAAGAGTCCGAATCTACATCCATTAGTTCAAGTTTTGTGAGTTCAAACTGATAAATGGCATCCATTTCAATCTCCATTTCCTTTTTCAGAAATTCAATAACTTTCTTACTCAAGGGGGCCTTTGACGAATTTATTGTAAATTCATAAACAACTCCCTTCATGAGGTCTGAAGGCTTGACTTTCTTTGGCAAATCCATTCCTTCTATTATTTTTCTTCCATCTTCAATAGCCTCATAAAGTTGAGAATCAATTTTCATATCTTTTTCATAAATCTCAAGTATGTACCCAGTTCTTGTAACAGATTCTGGCTTGCCAAACTTGGCATCCTTTATCTCATCTTGTACCCATTTTGGAATTTCTTTTTCTTTTCCCATTGCAATTCACTGTAACTAGCCCTGTTTGTCTTTTTTGCTTGTTGTCCACCAATCACGATATTCGTCATGTTTATCTTCACGCGTTTTTTCGCGTTTATTCAATCTGTATCTAATATCGCTTACTTGTTCCCTGGTTGCAAACAAACCGCATTTTTTGCAAATGAAGTGTTTTGTATTAGCATCAAATTTCATTTCCACTACTATTTCTTTGGCTGCACATTCGGGACATTCAGTCAACGACGGCGATCATCAAAGTTATCCATAAAAGCTTTTGGTCAGTTTCTGGTACGCGGTCTATATCTTCATCCCTAAAAGGTCAGTTCGCCCATCTAAAATGCCGCGTACCAGAACATTATTGTATGAATTAAAAAATTATAATTCTTTCTAGTTCTCTAACATCTCTGAGATTATTTTTACTGTATTTTTTGTACCGCCTGTACTGTAGTGACTTGAAAACTCCAAAAGGCTTTCCTGATACTTGTTGTAGTTGCTATGTATTGTAGAGACGGCTTTAACAGTCTGTTTAACGGTTGTAGACAAAATTCCAAGATTCTTGTCTTCTGCCCACTTTATCTGATTTGTATGCTCATCATACACTGGTATTCCTATGATTGGCTTTGCTTTTCCTCCTAATATCTCTCCCATTGCTGTATGTGAACCGTTTATCACTGCATATTTGCACAAATTCAAGACTGTGTCTTTTTCCTGTTCTGACAAGAATCCTATATCTAGCTGAATCCAGTCAACCTTTTTCTCCAAAGCTTCAGAAATGGAATATGTTTTTCCGTCTTTTCCTAACACTTTATCAAGAGACGGATCAGATCTTGCATGTGAAATTACTCTTCTTTCACTAGTCATTTCTGAACTATTGAAAGCTTTCTTATAATTTTCCAAAGTTATTTTCTTTGTTGACTTGTTTCCTGTTATCATCCAATATCCAAAACTGTCTACATTTTCGACTAATTTCTCTGCATCTGATTTAGGTTTGGAGTGTATTATTTCACCATTTGAAAAATGACCCGCATACACAATTTTGTCTTTTAACCTATCAGGAAAGTTAAGATTGTATTCGCATATGGTATAAGGAGGAGGGGAATCTGCAACCACTATCTTTGTTGCTCTTTCAATATTTCTTGACACATACCTGACTCCTGGATATAGATAAAATCTAGATGCCCAAAGCTTTGGCCTAAATTGGTTTGTAATAAAAATACACTTGATGTCTCTTCTTTGTGCAATTGCGTTTGATCCTACGTCACCATCATTTACTACCAGATCAAATTTTTGGTTATTGTATAGTCTACCCTCATTTCTTAGGTACTTGGTTACAACTGAAAGAAGCGGAGGCCTTCCAGATATTGGTAAGAGAAAATTAAGAGATGATAAAGCAATACTTGGACCCTTTTTACCATCTATGGGTATGGGCATCTCAATATTGTGAATTGTATCTTTTTTTTGGGCAAATTTTTGTAGCAGCTTTTGATAAATCTCACCGCTACTCGTATAGTGCATTTCCACGTCATCTTTCATTGTTTCCTGAATTGTCTCATCTAGATGCATCATTCTTGTAAAATGACCATTTCCCCAAGGATAGATGAATCCCCCTATCTTTTTCATAAAATCAAGTAAATTTGACCTGTTTAAATTCTCAATGATTTGTTTTTAATGAATCAATTATATCGTATACGTTTTTTGGACCCGCAGTAACCGTAATGCATTTGAGAGTCTTTAGTGCATCTTTTGCATGCCTTGATACTATGGGCATGGAGATTTTCTTATAATTGAGATGTTTTTTACACAGATCTTCCAAATTTGAAATGTATTTTTCTAATCCTATCTCTTTTGCATTCTCAAAAATTTCAGAATCAATTCCAGAAAGAGAAAACCATGGAATAATCCTATTTTGAGATACCATGTTTGCGTTGTATTCGCAAAAAGATGCTGGAAAGATCATGGGTGATATACCCAAGGAAATTCTTTCAATCTTTTCCCTTGACGCTATTGATATCATCAATTGGGTTATTGCGGTAATTGTAGTTGGCAGTCCTGAAGATCCATTCATCTTACATACATAAAGAGTAATTTTTTCTTCAATGATTCTTGGTAGTATCTTGTTCATGATCTTCACTAATTTGAGCAGATCTGATTCATTACGATAACAAACCAGAATTTTTATCTCAAAACCCATCTTTATGGTCTGAAGACATGCTATTGCAGAGAGTTCATCATGAATACAAAATAGAATTTTTTCTTTTTGAGAGTTGTATGGAAGACCACCTAATCCCTTATCGATAAAAATACAAACATAAGCATACAAATCTGTCAGGTAAATGTATACTAGTCTATCGTGATTTGATTCTGAACCAGGTTTTGCCTCAAGAGGTGTACACTTGTCTACTAACATGGCAGTAGCTGCACTCTCTAGATCTTTTGCCAAGAAATTTCTAGTTTTTCCATCAACTTTAACATAAAATTTCTCTCCCTTTAAGAGCAGACTCAAAGCAGTATTTGTAATAATTGACAAAACAGACTCAAAGTTGCTATCTGTTTCTTTTGCAATTGCAATTTTATCTATTCCAAATAAGAGATTCACAGATGATGAAGCAAGAACTGGATCGGTTGCCTCTACGATGATTAATGATTCATTTTTTCTTACACCATCATGATGTTGATCTCTCATCTTTAGAATTTTTGAGATATTTGTTGCAAGATTGTTTATTTTGTTCAGAGAATATATGGATGGAAAAACAACAAGCACAGTTTTTTCTGACATTGTGTTTTCATTGTTTATCTTATTTATAACTCTAGAACGCGATTATTTTACCTAAATAATTATATGGCTAGTGATGACAAATTTTATCATGTCAAAGTTTACTGTTGCACAGATACAGCAGTTAAATGAAAGTCTGAAAACTCCTCAAGAAATTCTCAAATGGTCATTAGATAATCTTCATCCTAGGATAGCCATGGCATCAAGCTTTGGTGCAGAAGATGTTGTTGTAATTGATATGCTAATAAAAATAAACCCAAAAGCAAGAATCTTTACTCTTGATACTGGAAGACTTAACCAAGAAACATATGACGTTATGGATGCAATACGTAAAAAATACAATGTAAATCTAGAAGTGATGTTTCCAGATCAGAATGAAGTGGAACAAATGGTTCGCGTAAATGGATTGAATTTATTCTATGATAGTGTAGGTAACAGAAAGCTTTGTTGTGGAATAAGAAAGGTCCATCCACTAAATAGAATTCTTTCAACATTGGATGGATGGATTACGGGATTAAGAGCAGATCAAACTGAGGTAAGATCAAACGCAAATAAAATAGAATTTGATGAACAACACAACGGCATTCTTAAGATAAATCCTATAATCGAGTGGACCTGGGAACAAACTTGGGATTATATAAAAAAATATGATATTCCATATAACAAATTACATGACAAAGGATTTCCTAGCATTGGATGTGAACCATGTACACGTGCAATCAAATCTGGAGAACCACTCCGAGCAGGACGTTGGTGGTGGGAATCTGATTCTCAGAAAGAATGCGGATTACATGCAGACCACGGTAAGTGATATAATTGGCAAACGTTGGTGTAGCAAAACCACATGGTGGTAAATTAGTAAACAGAATTACACAAAAAGATCCAAACCAATTGTTTTCAGTTACTGTTAATGCTGATCTGGCAAATGATATCGAAAACATTGCTGATGGAATTTTTAGTCCACTTGAAGGATTTCTAATACAAGAAGATTTTGAAAAAGTAATTTCTCAAGGCAGATTGGCAAATGATTTACCATGGACAATTCCAATTGTACTTGATGTAGACAAGGATATTGCTACAAAGATGAAAGATGCAGGAGATGTTGCGCTAAATGTAGGAGGGAAAAATTTTGCAATATTGCATGTGGAAGATGTTTATAATTTTGATAAAAATTTAGTGTCAAACAAAGTCTATGGCACATCTGATCCAAAACATCCTGGTGTTGCAAAAACTATGAGTATGAAAGAATTTCTTGTTGGTGGAAAAATTGACTATGTAAAAAGATCAGATGAAACTCAAATCAGAAGATACAGAAAAACACCTATTGAAACAAGAGATTTCTTCCAAAAGGCTGGATGGAAAACAATTGTAGCATTTCAAACAAGAAATGTTCCACATGTGGCACATGAGATGCTTCAGAAAGCATCTCTTAATACACACGATGGACTATTTGTAAATCCTCTTGTAGGAAAGAAAAAGTCTGGAGATTACAACGATGAGGCAATCGTTGCTTCTTATGAGACTCTCATATCTCACTATTATCCTCTAAACAGATGTTACCTTGGTACTCTACATACCGAAATGAGATATGCAGGACCTAAAGAGGCAATACATCATGCTATAATGCGAAAAAACTTTGGATGCACTAATATCATAATAGGAAGAGATCATGCAGGTGTGGGTACATACTACGATCCATTTGCTGCACAAAAGATCTTTGACTTGTATCCTGATATTGGCATTGAACCGATTTTCTTTCCAGCATTTTTCTATTGCAGAAAATGTTTGTCATTTGCAAGCGAGCGAAATTGTCCACATGGTACGGAACATCAAGAAAGTCTGAGTGGAACCAAACTTAGAGCAATGATACTTGACAAACAGAATCCATCTGAATACATGATGAGGCCTGAAGTATTCCAAGTCCTAACGAAATTAGATAATCCTTTTGTGGACTAGATTTTTATTGAAATGATATAATTGCAGATCATGCGTATCTTGCTAGTTGTACTCTTATTGGCTGGCTCATTTTTACCTGTTTACGCTCAAGAATCAACCATGAACAAGTCTGAACGCTATGATTCTCTTCAGGTACCATATACTGCATTTAATGTCTATAGCAAAAATGCTACACTCTTCAAACTTGATCACGAACATGTAACTAACTGGGAACTTGAAATGCAAAACAAACTCCAGTATACAAATCAAGAAGGAAATGTTGTAGTAAGATTGTATGAAGATATTCATACACCAAAGTTTATTGAAATTGGAATGGGAGGCCCACCTGATTATCAATTCTGGGTTGCAGTAAATACTCCTGAAGATGGATACTTTATGATTCACGATGAAAAAAAGATTGGCTGGACTCCTGACAAACTTATCACAGCAACTCACTCAAGCAGTGGTGGTCTTACTGTCAGTGTTGGATCAAAGGAGGCAGTTTCCAACTTGGATGTGGCTGGCTTTACAATGAGAGAGTTTACTGTTTCTGGCATGAATTCGGCTTCTGATCCTCCTCCAGTAGAATCTGGAGCATTGACTTTTAGTATTCTTTCTGGAGATCCATCTCAAAATATAATATTTTACATGCCATTTATGGTACTTGCAGTAACAATCGTGTTGATTGTCGTATTGTTAAAAACAAAGAATCGAGCTTCGGAAGAAACAAAAAAGATATCTGAAAATAAATCACCCTAGTTTGATATTCTTGTAATAGTTACAGTCTTTTTTTATCTGACAGACAGAACACATTGGTGAAATTGGCTTGCAAATATTTTGGCCATACATGACAAATGTATCATTTATTCTCAGCCAATGTTCTCGCGGAATTTTTTTCATCAACTCAATCTCTGTCTCTTCTGGAATTTTTGTTTGCACTAGTCCAAGTCGGTTAGAAATTCTGTGTACATGTGTATCAACAGGGATTGCTGGTTCATCAAAAGCATAAACTAGAACGCAATTTGCAGTCTTTCTTCCAACTCCAGGAAGGCTCAATAGATCTTCCATAGTCTTGGGAACTTTGCCTGAATATTTTGAATCTATGATTGACGCAACCTCGATTATTCTTTTTGCTTTTACATGATAGAAACCTGTTCGTTTGATTATCTTTTCAACATCTGATAGCTTTGCTCTTGCAAGCGCATTAGCAGTCTTGTATTTTGTGAACAATACCTTGACTACAGCTGCAGTACTCTCGTCTCTTGTTCTTGCAGAAAGTATTGTACCTATCAAGATACTTAAAGGACTTCCATTCTCTGCCTCACGTAGTTCCCTAAGAGCTGTCATACGAGGAGGCTTGACAGAATTCATTGTTGAGATCATACCGTCTAAAATTCTTCTGATCTTTTCCAATTGATGTTATCTTGAACACACAAGTATTATATCTGTTATAACAAAGGCGTGTATTGGAACTAACAAAAGAAGAAGAATCTGCACTTGATGGAAAGCAAGGTGAAACTCTTGCCCTTGCATATCGTACTCTTGTAGCAATTGGGGAAGCATCAGGTGCAGATAGATTAATTCCAATTGAATGGGCTCATTTGTCTGGAGTCAATTATAATACAATAGGAGATGCAGGAAAAGAATTTCTTTCGCATCTAAGTCAGGATGCCAAATTCAAGGTAAAAACAACAGTAAACCCAATGGGGTTTGATTTTGATTCAGTTTCACGTTACCACCTTGATGACAAGTTCATTGAAAATCAACGCAGTATCAAGAACTCTTATGAAAAAATGGGAGTCATTCCGTCATATTCTTGTATTCCGTATGAAATCTTTGATGTTCCAAAACAAGGAACTCACGTTTCTTTTGCAGAAAGTAATGCAGCAATCTATGCAAACTCATTTTCTGGACTCAAGACAAACAAGGAGGGTGCATTTAGTGCTCTTGCCAGTGCACTTACGGGAAAAAGCCCATGCTCTGATCTAAGAGATGATAACGTAAGAAGCCCAAACTTGACAATTCGTATGAAGGTAGAATCGCGTGATGAGCTAACCTATGGAATGCTTGGATACTTTGCAGGCAAAGTTGCAGGCAGCTCAGTTGCTCTGTCTGGTGTAAATGATCTTGACAGGCGCAGCTGTAAATCCTTGTGTGCTGGAATGGGTACATCGGGAGCATGTGGCATGTTCACATTTGGTGAAGAAGAGGGCGAGAAGATTGACTTTGATAAAAATGAGATGCAAAAAATTCATGATGAGCTTAATACTTCTGAGAAAGGCGATTTGATAACACTTGGTAGTCCTCAACTTGGCATTGAAGAGATTGGTGATTTGGCTTCAATGCTAAAGGGCAGATCATTTCAAAAACGTTGCATGATATTTTGTCCTCGTGCAATTCAGGGACAAATAAGAGATCTAGGTTATTCAAAGGAAATAGAACGGGCAGGGGGAGAAATCTTGTATGACTGTTGTACTTGTCTATCTCCACTAGTTGATAACAAGGAGGTAGATTCTGTTATTACAAATAGTGTAAAGGGTGCATACTATCTACGGACTTCTAACGAAGTTGATGTTAATCTAAAAAGTCTCAAAAGAATTGTAGAGGAGGAGACAAGATGAATGTCAAGGTGATTGTTCGAGGAAAAGCAAAAGGCTCACTGCTTGTAGCCAAAAATCCAATAAACTTTCTTGGCGGAGTTGATAAAAAAACAGGTATAGTGCATGACAAAAAACATGATCTCTTTGGAAAATCAATCGGAGACAAAATTCTTGCATTTCCTTTTGGAGTGGGAAGCAGTGTTGGTGCATATACTTTGTATTCTCTAAAGTATAACAACTGTGCACCGCTTGCCATGATCTGCCTAAAGGCTGATTTGACAACAGCATCTGGATGTGCGATATCAAATATTCCACTAGTTGTTGTAAGCAAAAATGATTATGATTTATTGCAAGAAAATAAAGAAATAACACTTGATGCAGTTGAAGGAAAAATTCTATAATTCTAGTCTCTTGACCTGTCCGTTTGGGTTTGTCTCTTTGAATACAATTCCTTCAAATCTTAGAATCTTTACATTTTTTTGTTTCCAATAACTGGAAGGGGCTCCAGCTTTTTCACATGTATGGCCTAGAAACTCTTCCTCATTCCAGCCATATTCCACAGGAACTTGTGGTAAAAGCAAACCTGACCCAAACTCCCATTTTACAATAAGGCCATCTCTGCCTATCTTTATTATCTTAAGATATTCTGAGGTATCATTGACTTTGATCTCAACAGGCGGAGTCAAAATGGTAACTTCAAATGTAATATCATCAAGCTCTTCGAATCTTACAGGTGGAAAGCGAGGATCCTCTGTAGATGATGCAATGGCAGCATCTACAAGAGACTGGTGCAGTATCCTGTCAGGAGTTGGAAAACCTATGCATCCTCTTAGATTATCTTCTTTGTTTAGTGTAACAAATACTCCTGACTTGAATGAAAACTTGGATTTGATTTCATTTGCTAACTCTATTTTTTTTCCTTCTTTGATGTACCTTGTAACAACTAGGCGTGCAGTTTTTACCAATGTTTGACCGTCTTCGTCTGATACAATCAATTCATTCTATCATTTAGTCTGGATGCAAACTCTTGAAGTTTTTCAAAATGGGTTCCTTCCCAGTAAATCTTTTTGCAGGAATCGCACATCCAAAACTTTTTCTCTCGTTCTAAAACTCCTTCTGGAATCTTTCCTATGATTCTAAATTTTTCAACTGGCTGCAAATTTCCATTACACGCAATACATCTAGAATTGTTTGTATCCATGACAAATTTATCAAACTTGATCTTTTCATTTATCTGCATAATTTGTTCAAGTTCATCATTACCTCTAATGAGTACAAATCCTATGTCTTGCTTTTCTGCATTTTTACTGAGCTGCTCATCTTTTGTTAAAATTATGCGTTTTTCATTTTTTGCTATTAAAACTAGTTTATCATCTTCAATTGAGGAAAAATACTTGGAATCATATCCTAATATTCTCAGTTTCTTTGCCAAATTGCCTAGCATTGAATCTACCACAAAATTTGGTTTGTCTGTGCTCAATTGTATGCCTCACCATGACCTGCTTCTACTATGTGACTCTCACCTGCAGGAAGAACTCTTATGAAATCATCGATTGAGATTGCTCTCACTATCTCTTCTTTTTCTTTGAATTTCATGAATTCAAGTTTTACTTTTTTTGCAAACTCTGTCATGTCCATCCCAGATGGTTCTATTGTGACGTAATGGATGCAATTTTTCTTTATTGCCTGTGGCGTACCGCTCATCAAGAGATAACTCTCATCTTTTTCATATAGACCGATTGATAGCTGTAATGAAGTTACTTGTACGAAATTCTTAGATCCTTCAATTACAAATGATCCTTTTGCGATGAATTGTCCGCTTGGTGCGGCAGTTTTTACTTGATCTGGCTTTATCCAATATGCATTTAATCCGTATACTCCTGCTCTCCATGCCCTGCTAAAACATACTGTAGCTTGTGCAACTTCTTTTACGCTGACAAGATCCTCTTCTGTACCTTCTCTTAAAAGGAAAAATGGCGATCCTACAATCTCTGCATGAAATACCATGTCATTTTTGTTGAGATGTTTTCTTATCACAGCTGAATTTGAGGAGGAATCACGTCCTCCTATTGCTAGATGGCCATCAGATGTGATGAACCATCTGTATCTTTCAAACCATTCCTTCTTTTTTTGAACTGCAAATACTATGGAATCTTGTGCGACACTTGCTTGTTTTTTGACAAGTTCTAAACTTTTTTCAGTCTTTTTCTTTTCCAAATTAATTGTGTCAGTTGCCCTCATCTGTTTCTTTGACTCGTTAAATAATGTCGAGGCAATTGCTTGTATTGATGATGTGGGATCAACCTTTATTTTTTCACCGTTGACATTTATCAGAAAAATACCACTCTCTCTTGCAGTTTGTGAGTTGTAGTTACTCAATAGTGGTTGGATAGATGGATCTTCAATCGATGTTATGCCTGTATATGATATGTCAAGAAGTGCCTTTGCAACACTCGAGATTGAGCTTGATCTTTCCTTTACCAGTAAAATTGCCTTGTTTTGCTCTTCGAGTTTGTGCTCAAGCTCTACGATTTTCTGGTTTGCTGTGGTAGATTGCGATGATTTTCCTTGTTCAAGAAGATTCTCTGAAAAAAGTGTGTCTAGACCCTCCATGAAGCTAGGCACTTTTGATACATTAGTTCTCTGACTCATATCGCCAAGAGCTATTGGGATGACATCTGGACTCTTTACATCACGTGTTATGTATGCGTCATGATCACCTGTTATCACTTTGTCAATTAGTCCTTTTGTTGCATGGAAAATATCTTCAACTTCTTTATCTGATAATGTGTTTCCCAATTTTTCTGGATTCAAATTGCTTATCTTGATGATTTCTTCGGCGTATTTTCCTGGCAGTCCCAATGTTCTTCCTACCCATCTTACAACTGGTGCAGTACTTGTTTTGATCTCTTCGATGTTTTCTTTTGTAACTTGTAAAATGTCTAGTCCAGAAGATGGAGGAGGAACATAATTCAATCCTACTGCAAGCTTTCTATGTCTTACATCAATTGAATGCAACAGGGAAAGAATTTTCATTTCTTTATTACACAATATGATATTGCCGTCTCCGAAGAACTCTCCAACCAAGATAAATTCTTGGTCAAATCCTGAAAATGTCATGTAGACAATTCGTTCACTGCCAAGCTGTTTTATTTCTGATATCTTGCTTCGTAAAAGATCATTTCTTAGTCGCTTTACCAGTCGGTTTTCCTCCATTTGACTTATCTTTATGCCGGTTACCCACAAACCAAAAGTTGAGAACATTATAAGCAAATCTGGCTTTTCTGCATGATGTAATTTGAAAAGAATGCTGTTGCGACTTACGCCGTAAATATTACTTACATAATAGTCCTTTACTTGCTTGTTCATCTCCGTAATCAGATAACGTAATTCTATACCTGCAAGCGTCATGATACCTAACTCCTCTGGCCGCTGATTATACCTTTACTATTGTAACCAAACATTTTAAACGGGATTAAACCGAGTGATTTTGAAAATTTAGTTGGTACGACATCCAAAGAAAAAGGGAGACGAAAAACCCGATGTTGATGATAATAGCACAAAGGATAATCCTGTAGGCTCGCCAGGTACTGGTCAAACCGAGGAATCAAAGATAAAAGGTGGACTGGATAAATTATTCTGGCTACGTGTATGTATGGGAGTGCTAGCCGGATCCCTTTCTGCAATTATTGGAAACAATCAAGTCGAATCATCTAGAGTAGTGCTGGGATTTGGAACTATGATAATTTTATTTGTTATTTCATATGTGATAGCAAAATCCATGAGGATTCCTATTGCAATATCAGACAAGAAAAAACTCATTACAACAGGATATGGAAGCTACTTTTTGATGTTCATCTTTTGTTGGATTTTGGTAAATACACTCATTCATCCCGATGTGGGAATTGCAACAGTCAGGTAGTTCTAAATATTAACCAGGTTCAGGTAAATTAAATGTGGAAACATCGCACTCCTGGAATTCCTGACGAATTATTTGAAAGAGTAGAGGATGTACCAATTACAAAAGAAGAAGTCCGTGTTATCCAAATAAGCAAGGCAAGGCTCTCAGCTGGACAAACAGTGTATGATGTCGGATGTGGAAGCGGGTCAATATCAATCGAAGCTGCAAATCAGGTAGGGTATTCTGGCAAGGTATTTTCAATAGACATTGACCCAAATGCGGTAGAGCTTACAAAGAAAAACTTGGAAAAGTTCCAGATCTCTAATGTATCTGTCATCTTGGGAAATGCGATGCAAAAAATTGACGAGTTGCCAGTGGCAGATGCCATATTTATCGGGGGAACCGGTGGAGAGACTGCTGAAATAATAAAACTATGTGAGTCAAAACTAAAACAAGGGGGCAGAATAGTGATAGGAACCATTTTGGTTGAAACACTGTATTCTGTATTGAATATAATTGAAAAGCTAAAATTTTCATCAGTTGATATCATTCAGGTAACCATATCAAAGAGCAAAAAAACTTCGACAGGTACCATGTTTCTTGCAAGAAATCCTGTTACCGTAATATCTGCAACCAAAATCTAAAATGTTGCATAAGGATTTCATTTCATGTCTGTTATGCAACGTTTCATTAAAATCTAGATTTTAATTAGGTACAATTTTGATTGCAATCAATGTATGATCTTATCTGTGTTGGATGCGGACCTGGCGATCCAGAGCTTTTAACGGTAAAAGCAGTAAAAGCAATACAAAATGCAGAGGTTATTGTATGTCCTACCTCTAAAGAAGGAAAACCAAGCATTGTTTATTCTATAATTGAATCACTAGTAGACAAGTCCAAAAAACCCGAAGTTGTCAACCTGGTCTTTCCTATGGTAAAGGAAAAAGACACACTTGAAAGCAGTTGGCTACAAAATGCCCAAGTCATTGCAGAAAAAGTTCTTTCTGGAAAAAAAGTAGTTTATCTTACAGTGGGCGATCCATATCTTTACAGCACATGGATATACATTGATAGAGAATTACAGGGAAAATATCCGCAGATAAAGATAAGCGTCATACCAGGAATTGTGTCCATGTTTACTTTTGCATCAAAAGTTGGAATCAGTCTTGCAGAAGGTGCAGAAACCATGGCAGTGATTCCATCTTGCTATGATCTATCGCGAGTAAAAGAGACTGCAAAAAATTGCGACACCATGATATTTCTAAAAGACGGAAGATACTTTGATCAAGTAATAACATTACTTCGCGAAGCTGGATTTCCTGATAGCTCAATTTTTGCAATTGGCCAAGACATTGGAACTGACCAGGAGATAATCAAAAAGTTAACACTGGGTCAAGTAACAAAAGATACCATGACTACAAAATATTTTTCAATAATGGTGGTAAAGCGTGCATAAGGGATACTTTGTAGGCTGCGGCCCAGGAGACCCTGAACTGATAACAGTAAAAGCAAAAAAACTGATTCAAAAGGCTGACGTTATAGTTTACTCTGGGTCATTAATTCCTCCTGGAATAATCAAGATGTGCAAAAAATCACAACTCCATGATGCTGCAAAACTTGTACGAGAAGATATCTTCAAGATTCTAAAAGAGAATGCACTGAAAGGAAAACTTGTTGTTAGATTGCATGACGGGGACCCAAGTATCTATGGAGCAATCAGAGAACAAACAGACAATCTAAAAAAAGAAGGAATAGACTATGAGGTAGTCCCCGGAATCACGTCATTTTTGGCATCAGCTGCCGCACTTGGATGTGAACTTACACTGCCAGGTGTTACTCAGACAATCATTGTGACAAGGGCTGAATCGCGAACAAAGGTTCCAAAACGTGAACAAATCTCTGAGCTTGCCAAGCACAAGGCGACTTTGATATTTTATCTCAGCATTCATCTTTTACCAAAGATTGTACAAGAGGCAATCAAGGGTGGATATCCAAAGTCAACACCTGTTGGTGTGGTTTACAGGGCAAGCTGGAGTGATGAGAAGAAAATAACAGGAACACTAGAGGATATTGCAAAAAAAATACGTGATGAAAAAATAACAAGGACTGCAATCATAATAATTGGAGATGTTGTCAATCCAAAATCATACGAGTATTCAAAACTGTATGACAAGACATTTACTCATGGATACAGAAAGGCCCAAGTAAAATCATAATGGATTTACTTTATTTTTGATTCCGATCTTTTTTAATTTCTTTTGAAATGTATCCAAATCTCCTGACGCATAAATTTTTAATCTAGATTTTTTTGATTTGTGTTTTAATATTTTTGTAACATGTTTAGCAATTACATCTGCAGGATCTAAAAATGTTATATCTGGAAATAATTCTTTTAAGATTGGTACAAGAAATGGTAAATGTGTGCTTGATAGTGTAAATACATCTATATTATTTTCTACATGTGGATTGATGATTTTTTGTATGGTATCTTTTGATAATTGTTTTTGTGAAATAAATTTTCCAGACTCGACCAAGTCTACTAGTGGTGTTGCATTAATCTTTGTAACCTGAATTCTGGATGGGACATTTTTTTTAATGTATTTATCAAGAGTTTTGTTTTTTACAACTGATCTTGTTGCAAGTATTCCAATTTTTCCAGATCTTGTTTTGGATACAGCCTCCTTTAGTGGTGGATATACTCCAAATATCTTGTCTTTTTTTTCTATATGTAACAACAACGATGGTGTGTTGGAACCGACTACGATAACATCTGGAGAAAATTTTTCCTGCAATGTTGATATCGTGGACTTTATTATTTTGTCAAGTTGGGGAACGGTCTTGGTGCCATATGGGTAATTTTTTTGGTCTGCAAAATAGATTATTTCTGCATTGATCCTTTTTTGTATTGGTTTTATCACTGAAAGAGAACCCAAACCAGAATCAAAGACTGCTATTTTTGGTATCATACCATGAAATCACAAAAAGAGTGATTTACGTTTTGTTAGCTAAATTTAGCCTAGTGTTGAGGAATGTATACACCTTCCATTAAGAAGCAACTTTTGGACTACCCCGCATGACCGGCTTCGATAAGACCTGGACTCGACCTGAGTCTGTTGGTATATCAGAAAAATTACGTGAAACTGTAAAACCACAAGGCGCTCTAAAACCTAGGATTGAGCAAGCTGTGAACAAGTTACAGGGTCAAATA
>JANWJG010000030.1 GCA_025449485.1 Nitrosotalea sp.
CTCCACTTAGCGGGGTGGGGAAGTCAGACTAAGGGGCTAAGTCATCCCGGCGGGCTCATAATCAACACTGATGAGATACCCGCAAGTCAGTAGTTCAAATCTACTCCCCGCTATCTTCAAGACAACTCTAGTTTGCTTTAGAAAACCATCTTTTTGAATTGTTAAAATCCATTCTGTTGTTAATTTTGCCAATTCTTTGCATTGGACGTGTCAGATGCCTATGTGCAGAGACCACTGGCAAGTAAAATTGTTTTTTTATCTGCCTAGGAATTTCTTGCCTGATTTTTGTCATGCTAGTATTTCCACATTTTGAGCATTGATAGCCTTGGTTTTTTCCCTTTGATTTCATATGCTTGTCACATTTTTTACAAATTGGATTTACCATGACCATGTGCTTTTGAAGATCAAGTATCTCAAGAAATTCCACATTTAGAACTTGTTTGTGTTTTTTTGAGGATTTTCTTATACCTCCTCCAATTTTCACCAAATCTCCTTCCATCATTTTTTCTGCAATAGTAGCAAGTCTGGTTGGTTTGTATACAGCACATTTTACCGTGACTCCATTCTTAGATATGGAAAAAAATACATGACCGCCAAGAACTGTTTGCGGCTTTTTAGATATTTTTCCAGTTACATGGCCAGAAGAAAATGGTTTTAAATTTTCAATGTCAAGCTCGTTTTGCAGGTGATCACCTGTACCTTGATTTGAGCGAAATACCATATAGCCACAGAATTTTTCATTTGATTTGACAAGAGATGCGCCTTTTATCACAGCATCAGGATCTTCTCCACGCACACCAAAGAGCACTGGATCAGGACCATGTGGTGCAATTAGCACACGATTCTTTGACTCGTCAAAACTGTTGAATGTTTTTGGAAATGTGAGTTGTTGCATTTTTTTTACGCTATCTTTGAGAATTTCTCTTTTTTTTCCAAGATTTTCTTTATCTCGGTACGAGATTAACTCAAATGTGTGATCCCTAAAGTCATACCCTATTGCACCTATTGCACCTATCAGCCCTTGACCATTGCCAAGATGATATGTCTCAAGTCCATTGTCTTGAATGAATTTTTTTACTTCATTTCTTCCAACTAGTCTGTATAAGGCCATCTTGCCAAATTTAGCAAAATTTTCGGGAATCTCTTTGTGTTCATAAAAAACTAGCCCCGGATTTGCACCGTCATTTACGGCAGAGTACTTTTGGATGTATTTGATAATGTTTTTTTTAATCAACTTTGGTTTTTGTGTCTTAATTTTCAATGCAACCGCACCATTTCCCCTAGTTTTCCATGGTACATTGGGATTAAATCGAATCAGGCATGGATAATCAAGGAATTTTACTTTCTCTTTTTTTAGATATTCTACTACTTTGTATGCAAGAAAAGTGGTACACATTCCTTTTCTGGAATCAGTATCATCAAAGCCAATATGAAGAACAGATGTTTCTTTCATTCGATTACAGTCATGGTAAGAGTAGAACGTACATTTTTGAGTTGCCTTATGTTGTTCGAGATTGTTTTCTTTAGTGTCTCATTATCTGGAGCCTCTACTTTCACCACCAGATCGTAGGCGCCATACAGAACATAGACGTACTTTACGCTTGCCATGTTTTTTAGCTGGTTTAGCAGTTCGTTTTCTGCTCCCAATTCAGCGTTTATCAGCACAAAGGCAATAGGCATTCATTTGGTCTTTCAAATGTACGATATTAAATATTGTGGCAGTTCGTTTGATTTAAATTAAAAAAACAATTGCAGACAATGATTGATAGTAATAGACGAGAAAAAGATTTTCGAGGAGATAGAAAAAAGAAAACCTGTTTCAGTGGCACTAAACGGTCCTGACGGAATAATACCAAAGATCCAGGACACTGCCTCAAGAGTGATGACAAGATTTGGAATTCCTGCATACGTATTAGCAGATAGTTGTTTTGGTACTTGTGATCTCAACTCAAACGGTGCAAAGGTACTTGGAGCAGAAATTCTGTTTCACATAGGTCACACCATCAATTCAACAAGTTTTGGTAATAGTATAATTCTCATTGATGCATTTGATGACATTTCATTTGAAAATATCGCAAAAAAATGTGCGACAGAGATCAAGGAAAGAACAGTCTCTCTAGTTACAGATAGCCAACACTTGCATGAAATTGACAAAGTAAGAAAAATACTGGAAGAAAATGGAATTACAGTAAAGATTGGAAAGGGCAAGGGCCAGCTAAATGACGGGCAGGTATTTGGGTGTGAATTCTATCCAGTTACGGAGACCAAGAACATGGTTGAAGCAAATGTATTCTTGGGCCAGAGTAATTTTCATGCAGCTGGAATTGCATTATCAACCAACATACCAACATACGTGCTTGATCCATACTTTAATGAAGTAAGAGAGGTCACTGAATTTGCAAGAACGCTACAAAAGAAAGCAATACTAACAATTTACAAGGCTGCAGAGGCAGAGACGTTTGGAATAATCATTGGACTAAAAGAAGGCCAATTTTCGAAAGTTACTGCACTCAAGTTCAAAAAGGAATTGGAAAGCATTGGAAAGAAGGTTCAATTATTTGCCATAACAGAAATTTCAGACGAGAGACTGCGCAATCTCAAGGGAATTGATGCATTCATCCAAGTTGCATGTCCAAGAATATCAACTGATAATCATTTTCACAAGCCAGTCTTATCCACTCCGCAGGCAAATGCATTGTTGAAGATATTGAAAAAAGAAGGCATCGAAGGGTTCTTGCAAATCCCGCACTGGCTATAAACAATTATAATCATCAAATCTCAAATCAAGGCATTGTCTCAAAAACCAACCCTTCCGGGGGATAAGATTGCAATAATTGAAGAATTTGAAATGGGTGATAATACATTCGATGACGGTCAGTCAATAAGATCATTGGTCATAGGTACTCCAGAATTTGACAAGACAAACCGTGTGGCAAAAATCAACGAAATGCGAAAACCCGCGGTTGCTAAGTCAGGCGATGTAATAACAGGAAATATCTCAGCTTTAATGAATAACATGTTTGCAATAAACATCTTGTACATAAACGGAAAACCCACTCATTCGGGTCTAGAATGTATTTGTCAGGCAAAGGGGGCAAAGAAACGAATTCTTGTAAGAGTAGGCGATATAGTATCTGCAAAGATAATCAACCTTCTCAATGGTGTTGTACATGCAACAATTGGTGAACCTGAACTTGGAGTTTTATTTACCCAGTGTAACAAATGTGGAGCAAAAGTTGTTGCAATGGGCAGTAACATAAAATGTGTAGATTGCGGATACATAGAAGAAAGAAAGTTATCAACCAGATTTGGAAACAGCGATTTTATAAAATTCAACTCCAACTAAGAACATGTTAAAAGTAGCATTCCAAGGAGAGCCTGGAGCATATAGTCAAGCTGCGGCAGTTAGTTTTTTCAAAGATCCAATTGAGACCATTCCACATCCTACATTTTATGATGCATTAGATTCCACAGAGAATGAAAGATCAGACTACACTATACTCCCTGTAGAAAATTCACTTGAGGGCAGTGTAGGTGAGAGCTATGATTTACTACTTACCACAAAGCTCAGTGTTGTAGGCGAGATGTATCATAGAATATTTCATTGCCTCATTGGTTTGCAAGATTTGGAAAAAATTGATACAGTTTATTCACATCCACAAGCACTTGGTCAATGCAGAAAATTCATTCAAGAGAATCACTTGAAGCCCATACCAACTTATGATACTGCCGGTAGTGTAAAGATCCTCCTTGAGTTAAACAAGAACAACATTGCGTGCATTGCTAGCAGAAAGGCTGCAGAGATATACAATGTTCCAATAATAAGAGAAGGTGTAGAAGACAACTCTAACAATTATACCAGATTTCTTATCTTGGCAAACAAGAAAAAAGAAAGAACTTCCAAAGACAAGACATCAATAATTTTTGCAATAAAACATGTTCCAGGTGCATTGTATAGCATTCTTGAAAAATTCAATACCAATAGTATCAATTTAACAAAAATTGAATCCCGTCCTACAAAGAGCACACCTTGGGAATACAATTTCTACGTAGATTTTGAAGGTCACCAAGATGACAAAAACATTCAAGATACTCTTGAGAAGATCAAGGCAAACACAACATTTCTAAAGATATTAGGTTCCTATCCACGAGCTGAATTAACCTAGAATCCTTTTGGTCTTCGGATAGAAAATGCTGCACTAATTCCAATTATCAAAACTCCTGAAGATATCACTATGAGGTGTGATGTGAATATTATCGGATTAGTAACTGCCTCTAGTTTTCCAGTTACATGAAGTATG
The DNA here is from genome assembly GCA_025449485.1 of Nitrosotalea sp. GTDB lineage: Archaea > Thermoproteota > Nitrososphaeria > Nitrososphaerales > Nitrosopumilaceae > Nitrosotalea. The sequence goes on from JANWJG010000030.1 coordinate 4,302, forward strand.
GAACCTCCAGCATTTGTTATGTTTATGAAATGTTTTCCATTCTCAAGACTGTACCAGTCAAAACTGACTTCCTTTTGAAAATCTTTGTCGACTTGCAGACCTGTACCTGGTGTCTTCATTTGTACGTGAAATGAACTTCCAGTAACATTAAGAAATTCATGATAATGCTTTTCTGCATCAAACTGAAAGACATCACTTTTTCCAATATCTACTGTATCGTTTACGTCATGTGCATTACTTAGTATCGTCTGTAACAGGAAAAATGAACCCAATACAACTGCAACTAGACCGATTCCAATTCCAGCTGCAGATTTTTTCGTAAGCATTGTGAAAAATTAATTCATGATTATATTTAAAGTAAATTACATTAATTCTACATCATGTGGTTGACTTTCTGCATATCCAGCAGTTGACATTTTGATAAATTCTGCATTCTGTTGCATTTGTGGAATATTATTTGCTCCACAATAGCTCAAGCCAGAACGAATTCCTCCCGTTAGCTGTTTTATTATATCAGTGACACTTCCTTTGTACGGAACCATTGCCTCAACACCTTCTGCTACATAATCATTGAGATCTTCTACCAATGAAGCATTGCTGGTTTCTTTATTTTTTCTTCCAAGAGCTGCATAAAATGACGCCATGCCTCTGTAAATCTTGTATCGTTTGCCATTTTTCATCATAAATGAGCCTGGGCTTTCATCTGTTCCACCCAACAAGCTTCCAACCATCACAGTTGATGCTCCTGCTGCAAGAGCTTTTGTTGCATCACCTGATGTCCTTACACCACCATCAGATATTATTGGAATATCATATTTTTTGCCAACTTGTGCACAGTCCATTACAGCAGTTAATTGTGGTACCCCAGAACCAGTGATTACTCTAGTAATACATATTGAACCAGAACCTACTCCTACCTTTACTGCATCAACACCCGCCTTGATGAGATCTTCTGTGCCTTGAGCAGTTGCTACATTTCCTGCAATCAATTCACAGTTTGGAAATGCTTTTTTTATCAACCGAACAGTATTGATTGCATTTTCACTATGTCCATGTGCAATATCTACTACTATAACATCAGCACCTGCATCAAGCAATGCTTCTGTTCTTTCCATGAAATCTCCTTTCACACCAACTGCGGCACCAACCAACGGTCTTCCTTTTTTGTCCTTTGATGCTTGTGGGTAATTACCAGAATTAATGATATCTTTACTAGTTATCAATCCCTTGACATGTCCTCTTTCATCTAAAAGTGGTAATTTTTCAATACAATTTTTCCGTAGTATGTCTTTGGCTTCAACTATATCCACTCCAAATTTTGCAGTAATAACATCATTTGTCATTACTTCAGTGACCTTTTTACTTTCATCTTTAGATTCCAACATAACAATATCTCGTCTTGTCAGTATGCCAACAAGCTGACCTTGACCATCTGTTACAAGTAGTCCAGATGCTCCTTTTTCTCTCATGGATTCCATGGCTTCACGCACGGTCTGATCTGGATTTATTGTATATGGGTTTTCAATTATTATGCTACCTGAGCGTTTTGTTTTTAGCACTTCGTTTACCTGTTCTGAAATAGTGAGAAATCTATGTATGATTCCAATTCCTCCTTCCCTTGCTATTGCTACTGCCATGGCAGATTCAGTAACAGTATCCATGTTTGCACTGATGATTGGTATGTTAAGAGAAATATTTTTCGAAAGTTTTGTCTGCAGATTTGTTTGAGATCTAGTAACAATTCCTGATCGTTTAGGAACAAGGAGTACATCATCAAATGTTAATCCTTCCCTTATTTCCAATGAAACCTTCTTGATTAGAATGAAAATCTGTTATAAGCCTTTCTTGAGACTTTTCAAGTTTTTTACGATCTTGACAATATCATTTGTAGCCTTGACATTATGAGTTCGTATTACATCAGCACCATTTAGAGCCGCAAAAGTTTCTGCTGCAAGAGATCCATAAAGTCTCTTAGCAGGATCAGTCTCACCCAATAGTTCTCCTATGAATGACTTACGTGAAATCGAAATAAGAATTGGGTGTTCTTGTTTTATGTGCTTTAGATTTTTTAATACCAACATGTCTCTTTGTATCCAATCAGAATTGATTTTTGTAAACAATACACCTTGTGCTTTTTTTCTAAAGAAACCAATAGCAGGATCTACTACGATCTGGCTTGTTGGAATTCCAGATTTTAGTGCAAGTGTAACACTCTGATCAATCAGTTTTCTGGTCTGTATGACTTGATTTCCCTTAACCGGTTCATTACTAAATGCACATAAAACAACAGATGGACCGTGCTTCTCAAGTACATCAACCATATTTTTGTCATATTTTAGTCCTGAAACATCATTAACTATTTCTGCTCCTAATTGAAGAGCCACTTCTGCCACCTTTGCCCTGCATGTATCAATTGAGATAGGTAATTTTGAAACTTTTTGGATGGCATTTATAGCGTTTGTAATTCTTTTGATCTCTTTATCTTCGGATACAAAGGTCTTGATATATGGAGCAGTGGACATGCCACCTACATCAATAAAATCTGCACCATCCTCTTCCATTAACTTGACAGTTTTTTCTATCATTTTTTTATCAGTGAATACTGATTTTTTATAAAATGATTCTGGACTGGTATTAATTATTCCCATTATTCGTATTGGATTAGAACCGCCCACTCTTACTCTTGCCAGTCTATGCATATGGTTTATGATTAACCCAGATACATTTAGACTTACATGACTTTGGATGGATGGCAGCAAAAATATCTAGAGATTCTAAAAGAATTCAACTATGACAGATCAAGTGAAATAAAGTCAGCAAAGATTCTTGATTCGATTCTAAAGAATAAACTGGGTTCAGATGTTTTAGAGAGAAAAATTAAAAACAAAATTGTTTTAGTCATAGGCGCAGGGCCATCTTTGATTACATCTTTACCGTATCTTAAAAAATTCAAAAACGTTACAAAGATTGTTGCTGATGGTGCTACACAGGCAATGCTTGAAAATGAAATGGTACCTGATATCATAGTAACAGATCTTGATGGAAACATGGAGTCTCTCAAAAAAGCATCAGAAACCGGATCAATAATGATTGTACATGCACATGGTGACAATATCAGGAAACTGCCACATGTGATATCATTCAGATATTGCATAGGTACCACAGAGGATAGACCCTATGGAAAAATTAGAAACTTTGGAGGGTTCACAGATGGTGACAGATGTGTATTTCTTGCCAATCATTTTGGCGCATCTAAAATAATCATGATTGGAATGGATTTTGGGATTCACATAGGAAAATATTCCAAAGTAGGAATATACAACAAATCAATGAAGATAAAGAAGCTAAGAAGAGCGAAAATGCTCTTAGAATGGCTTGCTTCAGAGAGTAATATCGATCTCTACACAACATCTCAACCAATATCAGGATTCAAAAATGTGAAATTGGCAGATCTTCAAAGGCTGGTCAGACAGTAGCACTTGTTTTAATATTTATTATCCATTTGGCAATAGAAAAAACATGAGTTATTCAGAGGAGAACCTGCGCGACATTTTAGAATTAAGAGAGTGGATCTCTGAAGAAATTGAAAAAAGAGAAAAAGAGGTAGACAAATTTAAGCAGAATCTCCGCATTCTTGATTCTCTTGTAAAGCAATCAAGTTTTAGTAAAGCATCTTCTCTAGTATCCAATAAACAGAATTTGCAACAAAGTCAACAAACATCTTCTGTCATACCCATCAAGACACCAGACAATAAAATTTTAGCAAATGCACATGTTACTTCTGATGAACTAGTGATCATTCCAGCAGAGGATGTTATGTTAGATATGGAAATACATCCATTCAAGTCATTTTTCTTGGGAAGAATAATTGGAGGAATGGAAAATCAAGATAAGACAGATGTACAGAATGGCAAGATTCCACAAAACACAGCAATATCATGTCTAGTGAATAAAGACGGCAACAGAATCAGAGAAATTCTCATTAAAAATTATCGTCAAAAGGAAAGAGTAACCGAGATAATAAATACAGTAACATGGTCATTTTCCAGAATGATTGAGAATTCTCAAAAGTGATATCATGGACAAGATAATTGTATTAGATTTTGGTTCGCAATATAGTCATCTCATTTGTAGAAGAATTAGAGAATTTTCAGTCTACTCTGAACTTGTCCCATATGACATACCACTAGAAGAATTAAAGAAAATGAATCCAAAGGGAATAGTATTCAGCGGAGGACCTGCAAGCGTATACAACAAGGATTCACCACAACCAACAAACGGAATATTTGAGATAGGACTCCCCGTACTTGGCATATGTTATGGCCACCAATTAATTGTGAATAAATTTGGAGGTAAGGTTAAGCGTTCTCACAAAGAATATGGGTCTTCATTGCTTAGCATAGATAACAACTCTGATCTGCTTGCAGGTATGGGTCAATCAACAAGAGCATGGATGAGTCATGGTGACGCTGCAGAAAGCTTGCCTGAAGGATTCAAAGTAATAGGACATACAGAAAATTCTTTTGCTGCAGCAATTGCAAATAAGCAAAAAATGGTATATGGTATTCAATTTCATCCAGAAGTAGTCCATACTGAAAATGGAGTTCAAGTTCTCAAAAACTTTGTTCTAGACATATGTAAAGCAAAACAAGATTGGACCTTGGAGAATTTTATAGAATCAACAGTATCAGATATTTCAAAAATTGATGGTGATGTGTTGTGTGGAATAAGCGGAGGAGTTGATTCTACAGTAGCTGCAGTATTGATTCAAAAGGCGATAGGAAATAGGCTCAAATGTGTTTTTGTAGACAACGGTCTTTTACGAATGAACGAAGAGGCAGAGGTAAAAAACATGTTTGAAAATAATTTTGGTATGAATTTTACAGCAATAAATGCCAAAGAGAGATTCCTTACAAGACTCAAAGGAATAACAGATCCTGAACAAAAACGAATGATTGTGGGGGAGGAATTTGTCAAGGTATTTACAGAATTTGCTGAAAAGAATGGCCCGTTCAAATGGCTAGGACAAGGTACACTGTATCCAGATGTCATAGAAAGCGGAGTTTCAAAAGGCCCAGCAGCTGTAATTAAAACTCACCACAATGTTGGGGGATTACCATCATGGTTGAATCTACAAGTATTGGAACCTCTCAGATTTCTTTACAAAGATGAGGTAAGAAAAGTGGGCAAAATCTTAGATGTGCCGGATAAACTTCTTAACCGTCATCCATTTCCAGGACCCGGTCTTGCAGTGAGAATAATGGGAGAAGTCACTCCAGAAAAATTACAGATTGCAAAACAGGCAAGCAAAATTGTTGAGAGTGAGCTTGAGTCATCAGGATGGTACGATAAGGTTTGGCAGGCTTATGCAGCGGTAGGAGATGATAGAGCGGTAGGAGTAGTAGGCGATGAACGAAGATATGGCCATGTCGTTCTTGTTAGGATAGTTGATTCCATCGATGCCATGACTGCAGATTGGACAAGATTACCCTCTGAGATACTTGAAAGAATCAGCAATAGAATTACAAATGAAGTCGAGGATGTGGCTTGGGTTAGCTATGTGATTTCAAGCAAGCCACCAGCAACAATAGAGCCTCAATAAAAAATCAACCTAGTTAGTTTAGAAAAATCTATTTTAAAAGAAATTTTAGAAAATTAAAGAGTTTATGGAACCACGTTTATTCTAGCGGTCGGTGGGTTCTGGTCCTGAACTACAGTAACCTTCACTGTGCTGCTATCTGAACCAAATTGGTTGGTTACTGTGAGTTTGAATTCTACTACTTTCTGTTGGCCGTAGTCAACAGATGGTGAGTAGAATGCTGGATGAGCAGTGCCACTCAATATGATAGTGACTGGGTCACCACTAATTTGTACCCACTTGAATTTGATATGGTCACCAGTACTGGCGCTTCCATCTAGTACCACTCTGCTGTCTGGTGAGACTGTTTGATCTGGACCTGCATTAGCAACTGGTGGTTGTCCAGCTACTGGTAGGTTATTGACCTTGACAGTGACAGAGCATGATGGGATGTCAACCATGTTATCAGATACATCTAGTGTGAATTGAAGTGTACCACTTGAGCCAGTTGGAGTTGGTGCTACAAATGTCGGGCTCATATCAGTGCTGGAAGATAGTTTTACTGGTTGTCCAGAAATCTGTCTCCAGTAGTAAGAGATAGTATCACCGCTTGGATTTGCAACTGATACTGGCAATCTTACCAGAGAATTAGAATTAACAGAAATATCTTGACATGTTACGGTTGGATCTTGATGAGTACTCTTAACGGTGACTTTGGTCATAGCAGCTGCTTTTCCTCCATGTCCATCATCAGCAGTAAATACAAACAACATGGTTGTAGTTTTACCTGGTGTTACTGCGGGTGCAGTAAATGAAGTGTCAGGAGAGCTATTTGAGGATAATAATATACTTGGACCGGAATATTGACCCCATGCTAATGTCAATGGATCATTGTCTTGATCTGTTGCAACACCCTTGAGAGATACTGTAGAACCCTCATCAACAACTTGATCTGGATTTACTGTAACAACCGGAGGATGATTAACGTGTAAGATTACAATATTGAATGTAGTAGTATCCTTTAGTCCGTATCCATCATCTACAGTTAAGGATAATTTCAATGACTTGACTTCATTTGCAGGAACTGGAGGAGAAACAAATGATATTACAGGAGCAGTAGAACTTGGGGAAAATGTTATGGCATCGCCGGAAATTTGACCCCATTGGTATGTTAGTTTCTTGCCAACATCAGGAGTTGTTGACTTGAGACCTGAAAGTGTGACTTTTGTGTTTTCGTATACTACAATACTATTTGCAAGGTTACCCTGTAAGAAATATTGACTTAGTGTACCTGATCTTGCAACGTCGGTTGTATAGAATTTAGCACAGTAAATGTGATCTGTACCTTGAAACTGTTGAATGCATTGTTGAAGGAATTGTGCTGCACTGCCACTGTTTGGTGAACTAGTTTGGGCATTTGCAGATATTGTTGGTAATACTGCAGCGAAGATCATTGCAGCTAGTATAGCAACAAAAAATTTGTAATTCAACTTGTCAGTTCTAAATTTTAGATTATTAAAAAACCTTTCTCTCAAATTGTTGCATTACCAGGATCAGTTTTTTGATCTAAAAACACGGTTTGATATGATAATTTCATCAATTTTACACAAATAATTGAAGGCTCATGGGTTATTAGTCCTAACAAACGACAAAACTTGGTCCATTGTTGGTGGAACTCCAATTGGATTTCCAACATAGAGAGATGCCGCCCCATTTGCAAACTTTAGCCTTTCAAGAGAATCAAGATTTACAATATACCCAAGCATATTTGCAGCATCCCAGACATCCCCAGCACCTGTTACAAATTTGGGTTGGACTTGAAAAGATTTGGCATATTCTACATCTTTCCCATTTGACCAATATGAACCGGTAGAAGTATGAAGATCAATCGGTATCGAATGTATCCGGGATAGCTCAAGTACAAGATTTCTTGTCTCTTTTTCTCCAGAGATTGTCCCCAAGTTTGACTGCGTTAAAAGAAGATTACATTCATTCTCATTCATACATAAAGAATCAAGATAACTTGCAAGTTTTGGTAGTGATTCTTTGAATTCTTTAGCTCTTGTCTGAATGTCAGCTGGATCTAAAAAATGAAAAGCCGATGGAGACTTTGAAAATACAAACTGCGATAGTTCTGTTCCTTTTTTATTGCTTGCCCAGTTTGTTACAATTACAGCATCAGCATTTGTTAGTATATCTTGTTCTTGTGTTCCAAGTTTTTCAGGCCCAAAGTCTTCATTATCACCTAAATCAGAAATCATCATGTTTACAATGTTTCCAGCATTGTTGAATTCAAGTGATGTTGTTCTTCCTGGCTTGCCATCAATGATTGACAATGAGACTTTGTCAAATGACGAAAAAGTCTCTTTGATTATCTGCGAGCCGGTCTTGTCTGCAACTGTTATCAATGACACAGGACAGCCAAGTCTTGCTAGAGCATAAGCAACATTTGTTGCATTGCCACCTTTTAGATCTGTTTGCGATATTCCCCTAATACTTCCACCTAGTTTACTTTTTTCTAAAATTTGTTTGTAAAGCTCATCTAAATTTTCGATCTTGATGATACGATCAAGAAAAAAATCATTTAGAACAACAACTGAATTAATTAGTTTTAGATTTTCTAACTTTTCTAACATGAAAAGGCTTAGCCCATTGGAGGACCTCTTCCGCCGCCACCTCGGCCGCCGGATGAGGCAATAACATCATCAATTCTGAGTATCATGCATGCTGCTTCAGTTGCGGATTTTATTATCTGCTCTTTTACTGCAACTGGTTCTATGATATCAATGGAGAACATGTCTGCAACTCTAGTGTTTCTTGCGTCAATACCTGTCCATTTCTTTCCTTGGCTATGCTTTGCACGAAGTGTAACCATGGTGTTGATTGGATCCATTCCTGCATTCTCAGCAATGGTTAATGGAATGACTTCAAGTGCTTCAGCATATTTTTTAATTGCAAGTTGTTCTCTTCCTTCAAATTTATCTGCCCATTCCTTTAGGTGTGAAGCTATGAATTCTTCTGGGGCTCCACCTCCAGCCACGACTGCTGGTTTTTCTATTACATCTTTTACAACCATTAAGGAGTCGTGCATTGATCTATCAACTTCGTCCACAACTCTTTGAGATCCTCCTCTAAGCAATAATGTAATGGCCTTTGGATTCTTGCAGCCTTCAATGAAGACCCATTTGTCTGTCTCCACTTTTCTCTGTTCTACGAGTTCTGCTGCACCCAAGTCCTTTGGAACCATATCATCAATATTGCTACTAATTCTGCCTCCAGTTGCTTTGGCAAGTTTTGTCATATCGCTTTCTTTTACTCTTCGAACTGAAAGTATGCCTTGTTTAGCTAGATAATGCTGTGCAATGTCGTCTATACCTTTTTGACAAATTAACACATTTGCGCCAATTTGATGAATCTTGTCTACCATGGATTTGAGCATTCTATTTTCTTCTTCAAGGAACATCTGCATTTGAGTTGGGTCGCTTATTCTGATTTCTGCACTCATCTCTGTTTTTTCAATCTCTAGAGCTGAATTCAGCAATGCAATCTTTGCCTTTTCTATTTTAGTAGGCATGCCGCTGTGGACAACTTCCTTGTCAAGCACTATACCTTTGATAAACTGAGTATTTCTAATAGAACCGCCTGCTTTCTTTTCCACTTTGATATTATCAAGATCTACTTTATGTCCTTCTGCTTCCTTCTCTACAACCTGCAATATTGAATCAACTACAAGTTTGGATAACATGTCGCTGTCTTCTGAGATAAGTTTTGACTGCATACTTGTTTTTGCAATTTTTAGCAGAATATCTTTCTCATTTGGACTTACTTGTTTTGCCATTTCTGTAAGAAGTGAAAGTGCTTTTTCTGCTGCTGCTTGATATCCTTCAATTATTACTGTAGCATGAACGTCTTTTTCCAAAAGTTCTTCGGCTTTAGATAGCAAAGCACCGCCAAATACTACAGAGGATGTCGTGCCATCGCCTACTTCATTATCAACAGTTTTTGAGATCTCAACCATCATTTTTGCGGCTGGATGTTGAACATCAATTTCTTTTAGTATAGTAGCACCGTCGTTTGTAATTGTAACATCACCTAGGGAATCAACAAGCATCTTGTCCATTCCACGTGGGCCAAGACTTGTTCGTACAAGTTCTGCAACTAACTTTGCTGCAGCAATGTTATTCTTTTGTGCATCTCTTCCCTTTTGTTGTAATGCACTTTCCTTTAGTACCAACACAGGTCCTTGTGGTGTTTGTTGAATAGACGCCAAAATTAATCTCTTAACTCGTGTAACTAATTGCCCCTTTTAATACCTTATCGGTTCAAGATCTGCAAATATCTTCTATTTTTAACGTCTACAACACCGGTGTACAAGATCCTGATCTCAGGTAACGCAAGAAATGGTAGGAAAAGAGGTATGAGGTGAGGGTTTTTGAACTTGCATCCAGTCTCAACTAACTTAGAATCTATGCTAGAATATTCATCCAAGGTTCTTTCAAAAGATAGTGAAGATATCAAGCCAGCAAGTGGTAACGAGAATTTACTTATGATATTATAATTTTTAGCTACTAGCATACCGCCTTGCATCTTAGTCAAATTATTTGCAACAAAGGCCATGTCCTTTTCATTTGAACCTATAACTATCATGTCATTTTCATGAAAGCTCTGCGTACATCCAAATGCCCCTATATCAGCACCAAAATTTCTCAAAAATGCTACAGTTTTCTTTCCAGTACCATATGTCCTGTCAATAGCTGTCACCTTCCACACATCTTTATCATGTGATGCAACTACATTACCGTCTTTTACCTGAAGTTCTTCTTGATCCATTTTTGTTATTATTTCAGTATCCAGTCGGATAACCAATGCTTGTGCAGTATTCCCTTTGCTTCGTACAACAAAGTCTTTTTCCTCAAATTTTGCTCCCGTTTTTACAGTTTTTTTCATCCAAGATGGAATTACGGTCTTTGGAGTATTTACTACAAGGCTATTGTGAGCCACTACCAATTTTCCCCCTACAAAGACCTTGTTTGGTTTGATCTTTTCTAAATCGTCAAAGACTAGAATATCAGCTAATTTGCCAGGTGCTATTGCACCTAGATCTTTACCCATCCCATAATACTCAAAAGAATTTCTTGATGCAATGGTTATAGCATCTATTGGATCCATGCCAATAGAGATAGATTTTCTTATACAATGATCAATTATGCCATATTCTGCCATATCTTTGGGATTAACGCCGTCAGTACAAAACATCAATCTATCAAGATACGTTTTATGAGATAATACGTTAGGCAGTATTTTATCCAAATCTCGTCTTATGGAACCCTCTCTCATCATTACCCACATTCCAAGTCTGAGTCTTTCTAGGACTTGATCATAATCAATCGGTTCGTGACATGAGAAAATCCCAGAGGCTATGTAGGCATTGAGTTTTTTATCACTTGCACCTGCAGTATGACCATTTACGATACCGCCATTTTTTAAAACATTTGATATGCTTTGAATTGTATCAGGATCCCGTGTAGTGACTTTGGTCCAGGAAAAAACTTCTCCTAGACCAACTACATTTTCAATTTCCAGTCCTTTGGCTTCTTCTTTTTTGGTCAATGTTCTTGCATGACTAAATTTTCTATCAACTGGCAGTCCTCCAGGAATTACATGATAAACCCTAATTGGAAGACTCTGAGTCATTTTAACAAATTCCTTGAATCCTTTGTAACCACAAACACTCACAACATCAATTGGATCTGCAAACAAGGTGGTAGTTCCTGATAAGAGTGATTTTTTTGCAAGTTCTGACGGAAGGACATATTGATCTATGTGTATATGCGGATCTACAAATCCTGGTGTGATGTATCTATCCTGTAAATCAATGACACCGGTATTTTCTCCTACTGTGTGAGACGCATCTTTTCCCACATAGGCAATTCTATCTTTTTTTATTGCCACATGGATTTGAGGTATGATCTCTCTTGAGAATACATTAACCAGCCTGCAATTTTTCAAGACAACATCTGCCTTGCTTTCACCCATTGCTACTGCATTGAGTGATAGAATCATGGAGGCAAGTGAACTGGCCTTCATAGAGGTGATTAATTCATTATACTATTAAAGCGATGTTTAAATTACGGTCAACGCAGCTCATTTTTTATGAACATGCCAAAGGAGATCAATAGGTATTGCCCCAAGTGTAAGAAACATACGTTACACAAGGTCTCTATATACAAGGCAGGAAAGAGAAGAGGTTCTGCTATTGGTGAAAGAAGACACGCTGAGGATAAGAAAGGCTATGGCGGTCAAAAGTTCCCAAAGTTAGCAAAGCCAGCAAAGACCACTAAGAAGATCACTCCTATCATGACATGTCCAGAATGTAAGAAGAAATGGAACGTACATGGAATAAGACTTAGAAAATTGGAGCTAGTTGCATAATGAAAAGAGCTCACATTTGGATACCAAAACCAGGAAGTAAGTTCCAAAAAGTACAATGTAAAGAATGCGGAGAAGAGAGTGTTGTTTACTCTCATGTTTCCTCAATAGTAACATGTAAGGCATGTGGTAATACACTGGCAGAGCCAACTGGTTCTATTGCAAAAACAAATGGAAAAATTTTAGGTAGCGCAGATTAAGTCATAATCTTTCTTGGTATTCAAGTTAACAGCAATCCTTTTGTCATCAAGAACAACATAAGATTCCTTTATGGTTTCCATATTTTTTATCTGTCTAGGATTAACTATAGAGATTCCAGTATAAGCACATTCTTCATTGTTGTAATTAACAAAAAATTCTGCTTCCAATCCAAGAGATGAAAGAAAAGTTTTTCGTATCAATATACTTGTCCAAGCATTTTCTTCATCTACCAAATCTACAATTTTTTTGATTATCTCAGAATCTAAAAGCGGCATGTCACCAGAAGTCACAAAAACTATTTCTTTAAACTTGGAAAGAGATTCCCCCAGATCAGTAGCATATCCAGCACCCCTTGTTTCAAGTACATCAATACCAAGACTAGAAACAAACTCACGTGTCTTTGGTGCATTATTACTTGTGACACATACTATATTAGAAAATATTTTTGAATTTTGCAAAGCATTTAGAACATGCTCTATCAGTGGCTTTTTGTATCGTAGGAGTAGTTTTTCCTCTGAGGATTTCATTCTAGTACCCTTACCTCCACACATAACCAGTCCTATCATATTGATACAAAAATCAATAGAGATGCCAGTCTTACCAGTTCATTGCTTGCACCAAATACATCACCAGAAATTCCTCCAAAGCTCCTGTTTGCAATGGCAAGCAATAGAAAAGACAATCCTATGCAAGATATTATTACAAATACACCGGTCATTCCTGCTAAAATTATAGTGGGCACTATTGCCAATAGTGCAGCAATAACAAATTTTCGTGGATCCTTCATAGATTGAGTAAATGGAGAACTTAGTCCTTCCCAGGCAGAAAGACCTCGGTTTGCCTGTATTACCATAGATAGTTTGGCCATGAGTTCACTTAGAAGTATTGCCTCAAATAATGTAAAACCCTTCATTATGGAAATAGCTAATATCATACCTGCAGCATATAGAACAACTGTCATTACTCCTGCAGAACCAACTGCGGGATCCCTCATTGCTTGAAGTTTTTTTTCTCTTGTACCCTTTGCCATAATTCCATCTGCAAAATCACATAGTGCATCAGTATGATGCATTCCGGTGATTATGGCAAGTGCTCCAGTCAAGATCAGACCAGTAATAAGAGGTTGAAGAAAAAAAGATAAACCATAACCTACTGCACCGATAACTATTCCGATCAGAGCTCCTGCGATTGGAAAAAGATACATGTTCTTTGCTACAGTTTCCAGTTCACTATTCTTAGAAGGAATGATTGTTAGAAATGACACTACAGATGATATTCCCTTAAACATTAAACCACCAACCAAGATATGACAATAACAAAATCACAGGAATTGTAAAAAATAAAACAAATAATATCGTAGTCATTTTCATTATAGATATTGCAGATCGGAAATGTTTTTCAGTGATCTCAGAATTACCATCTCCTAAAACATAATGTTCCATCTTTTCAAATTTTATTCCAAGCGCACCAGCCAGAGTAGCCATAGGATAACCAGCATTTGGGCTTTCAGTCTTTGGGCCGTCTCTTTTCATGATATGAAGTGAATTCTTCCAGTCTTCTCGTAGTATGATGCAAGAAAGTACCATCACAAGGCTTGTGAGTCTAGAAGGAATAAAGTTGAGTACTTTATCGCAATTGGCAGCAAACCAGCCTATGTTTCTGAATATTTCCGTTTTATATCCAATCATAGAGTCAGCTGTATTTACAGTTCGGTACACAAATGCTCCAGCCAGGCCAAAAATTGAGAAATAGAAAAGTGGACCAGTTATGCCATCAACAATGTTTTCGCTAATGCTTTCAAGAGTTGCAGAAATTACGTGTTGTTTATCTAAATTTTTGGTATCACGTTTTACTATCATAGAAAGTTGTGTCCTTGCACCATCTAGGTCATTTTTTGATATAGAATCCATGATTTTTGACGCGTGATCTTCCATCCCCTTTATCGCAATAGTACTCTTTAGTAGAATTCCAACTAGGACTATACTCGTACCTATGAGCAGAATTTTGTAGAGTTCATTAAAATCAAAACCTTCTACATATTTCAAAGAAGATGAGAATGAAACAATCAAAAAAGATACCAATGATACCACTAAAACAAGAATAATGGTACCGTTAATTTTTTCAATAATTGGATTGATAGATTTTGCATACGGTACTGACTTGCCAATCAATTTACCCATCCAAACAGTCGGATGATACCTGTTTTTTGGATCTCCAAAAATAAAATCAAGTGCAAGTGCAAATACAACTGCAATTATTGGTATCAAAATCAGTTTAACATACCTCGTATCTTTTTCATATCCAGATTTTTTTTCACAACTAGAGCCAAGTGATCTATTTCTTTATCTAGTGTTGCAAGATATTTTTTTGTCCATGATACTTGTTTTGGATTTGCATTCAAAGAATCCTCATCTGGGATGTCAAACTCGATTAATGGAATTGTACCAATTACCGGTTTCAGGGTTTTCTTTTTCAATATAGAATATCCTTGATACAGTATCGCCACATCTCCTCTAAACTTGTTTATGACAAACCCTTTGACAAGTTTTTGATGTTTTTTATCAAGAAGTGATAACGTTCCCACAATACTTGCAAAACTTCCGCCCTTATCTATGTCAGTTATCAAAATTACAGGTGATTTACAATACTCTGCCATTCTCATATTTGCAATGTCATATCGTTGCAGGTTTATCTCCGATGGAGACCCAGCGCCCTCCAGTATCACAATGTCATTTGTTTTCAGTAATTGATCAAGCGCATTTTTTGACTCTTCGAGTCCTTTTGAAAGAGCAAATTTTTTGTAATAATCCCTAGCATGCATTTTACCATAGAATATACCATTGAGAAAAATTTCACTTTTATAATTTCCAAGGGGTTTTAATAAAATTGGATTCATTATTGGCATTATCTCAGTTCTTGCTGCAATTGCTTGAATGGCTTGAGCCCTTGAGATCTCAAATTTTTTGCCAACATAGGAGTAAGAAGACATGTTCTGCGACTTGAATGGTGCCACTTTGTATCCCGCATCAGAGAAAATCCTGCAGAGAGCTGTAGCTAGAGTTGTTTTCCCAGAACCTGAAGAAGTACCTTGTATCATCAAAGTTTTTGCGGTCATGCTTTTTGTAATGCCTCAACTAGTTTTAGATTTTCTTTGTGAGTTCGAACTGCAATTCTTATGTAGTTGTCATCTAATCCTCGAAATGTACTACAGTCCCGTATGAGGATATTGCTTTGTAGCAATTTATTTTGAATTTGGCCGGATTTTATTTTTGACTTTATTAGAATAAAATTTGTATCAGAATTGTAACAAGTAAATCCTTTTATTTTTGATATAGAGTTTGTAAGAAATTTTGACTCTTTTCTTATTACGTTTAATGTCTTTGGTAGATGTGATTTGTCAGATAATGCCTTGATAGAAGATTGTTGCGCAATTCCACTAACGTTCCATGGAATCTTTATCTTTTGTAGAATTTCAATCATTTTTTTATTGCCAAGTCCATATCCAATCCTCAATCCTGCCAACCCAAATGACTTTGTTAAGGATCTCAGGATGAAAAGGTTATCAAATTCTTTTAGATATGAGACAACGTTTTCATTACCGCTAGGAACCAATTCAATGAAACATTCATCAAGAAATACCATTGCAGATTTTTTATGTGCTGATTCAAGAATCTTTAACATGTTTTTTTTCTTTATGAGAACCCCTGTGGGATTATTTGGATTACATAGAAAGACGCAGTTTTTCATTGAAATTGCATCTTGAAATTCTGACAAGTTTTTGTTTAGATTCATTGTCTTGAAAAAATAGACCATTGCTCTGTTTAATTTTGCAGCAGACTCGTATTCACTAAATGTAGGAATTGGGATCAATACTTTTTGTTTTCTTAGAAATGCAGCACAATAATTGTAGATGATTTCTGTGGCTCCATTTCCAACTATGATCTGATTTTTTGAAATTCCAGCATATTTTTGAAGATGAGTTCTTAATTCATTTGAATTAGGATCTGGATAGATGGAAACATGTGAAATATTTTTGAAAACATCTCTTACTTTGGATGGAAATCCGATGGGATTTACATTTGAGCTAAAATCTAATAGTCTCAAATTATGTTCAAGTCCGTTTGAAAATATACCCCCGTGAGCGGCCACTTTGTGATCGGTTATGGTCTTTTCTACTCTGAGCCTCATATTTTTCAAATAACCATAACGGTATTTAGTTGTGTTTTGCTTGCGCTTCTAAAAGAATATTAATTGTATAAAGGACTATTTTCGTTATGAAACGTGTAGCCATCATTGGAGTTACTGGCGCAGTAGGTCAGGAATTTGTTCTAGCATTGAACAAGCATCCATGGTTTGAGGTAAAACAGATAGCTGCATCTGAACGATCAGCCAAGAAAAAGTTTGTAGAGGCCATAAGAGATCCAAACAGTGGCATTTTGAAATGGCATTTGCGAGAACCCATTCCAGAGTACGTAAAAAACATGGTAATTGACGCTGTAGATGATATCAATCCAGAAAATTTCGATTTAATTTTTAGTTCAGTAGAAAGTGAGGCTGCAAGAGACATTGAAACAAAATTTGCAAAACATGTTCCAGTTATCAGTACCTCTGCAGCATACAGATACGAAGCAGACGTTCCAATTCTGATTCCAGGAATAAATGACGACCATATAGGATTACTAGACGTTCAGAGAAAGAACAGAGGTTGGAAGGGATTTGTAGCACCATTGCCAAATTGTACAACAACAGGACTTGCAATAACTATGAGACCACTTTTAGACAAGTTTGGAGCTCAGAAAATAATCATGACATCCATGCAAGCAATGTCAGGTGCAGGTAGATCACCTGGTGTTTCTGCACTAGATATAACAGACAACATAATTCCATTCATCCCAAAGGAAGAGGACAAGGTAAGATTAGAAACAGGAAAAATACTTGGCAAATTCATAGATGGAAAAATCGATCCAGCAAAGATGAAGGTTAGTTGCACATGTACAAGAGTTCCAGTACTAGACGGTCATACTGAAACTGTTTTTGTTGAAACTGCCACCCATGTAGACCCAGACAGTGTCAAAAAAGCCATGCAAGACTTTTCAAACAGTGTAAGCGTTACTGGATTGCCCTCTGCTCCAAAAGAATATCTCATGGTTAATGAGGATCCCACAAGGCCACAACCAAGACTAGATAGAGAGATCAATGAAGGAATGACTACAGTAGTTGGAAGGTTAAGAGAAGATACAGTATTTGATAACGGTATCAAGTATGTGCTTTTCTCGCACAATGAGAAAATGGGTTCTGCAAAAGGTGCTGTATTGTTGGCAGAGATGCTATACAAAAAAGGCTACATTTAGCAAATTACAAAATCATAGAAATTTTATACTAACAACTTTAATAAGATCCATTTATTCACAATAATCTGTGTTTTGATGACAAAAGTTGATGATTTAGATATGATAATTTTATCAGAATTATCACAGGATGCAAACATATCAGTTCCA
>JANWJG010000031.1 GCA_025449485.1 Nitrosotalea sp.
CGTCCGCCTTGTATTGCTACAATGACTCGCATGGCTTAGTACCAATCCGATAGCAGTCAGGTCCGGCAGGATCAACCGGATTCGTTTTGTTCGTACATATTTCAGTACGCGTCGAAGTAAGACGTAAATTTTTTATTGGAAATTGGTGGATTGCACACACTTTCTTCAAACTTCGGATAAGATCTTTAGGATCAAACCCACATGTTGTATGCGTAACTGGAGGCCTGTGAATCACAAACTGGTATACTACCAAACATCATCACAAGCGCCGCCTTGCTGTTACGTATGCAAAAATGGGATCAAATAGAAATAATATAAACCATGCACAAATCTTGCTTTTTTTACAATTTTTTCCGATCACTAATATTAAACAGATGCATACAATATTTGGTTGTCTTCTGCTTTAGATTTATACAAAAAGCACACAAAAAAGTCTGCCAAGATCTTTGATAGATCAAAAAAACTCCACATCAACGGAGTATCACATAACATAAGATTTTTCGAGCCCTATCC
Source organism: Nitrosotalea sp. (assembly GCA_025449485.1). GTDB lineage: Archaea > Thermoproteota > Nitrososphaeria > Nitrososphaerales > Nitrosopumilaceae > Nitrosotalea. The sequence continues at coordinate 514 of JANWJG010000031.1, forward strand.
ATTTGTTACAAAATCTGCAAGAGGCAAGAGCCTCATAGATGTAGACGATAACAAGTATACAGATTATTGGATGGGTCACTGGAGTCTGATTTTAGGCCATGCCGCCCCAAAGGTTGCAAAAAAAGTCAAAAAACAGATAAACAATTGTTGGATGCATGGAACAGTAAATGAAAATACAATAGAGTTCTCTGAAGTAATACAGAATGCAGTTCCAGTTGCAGAAAAAATTCGTTATGTATCAACAGGGACAGAGGCCACGATGTATGCAACAAGGATTGCAAGAGCAAAGACTGGAAAAAAAATAATTGCAAAAATCGATGGTGGCTGGCATGGATATACAACGGATCTGCTAAAGTCAGTCAATTATCCATTTGATCAACCAGAGAGTGCAGGACTGACAGATGAAGCACATATAATTTCAATCCCATACAATGATTTAGAAAAATCAATCTCAATTTTAGAATCTGTAAAAAATGATCTTGCTGGAATAATAATAGAGCCAGTGCTTGGGGGTGCAGGCTGTATACCTGCAACAAAACAATACATGACCGGAATACAAGAATTTGTACACAAGAATAATGCGCTCTTTATTTTGGATGAAATTGTCACGGGGTTTAGGTTCAGGTTTGGATGTATTTACAAAACAATGGGTCTTGACCCGGACATTGTAACACTAGGAAAAATTGTTGGTGGCGGATTTCCAATAGGAGTCATCTGTGGAAAAGAAGAGGTAATGAAAATAACAGACACAAACTCAAACAAGAGGTTAGACAGATCATATATTGGCGGTGGAACGTTTTCTGCAAACCCCATGACAATGACGTCAGGCAGAGCAATGTTAGAATTTTTAAAGAAAAACTCTGGTCCAGTATACAAAAAGATTGGAAAACTAGGAGAGGATGCAAGAAAAGGGCTCTCAAAGATATTTCAAGACAAGGTTACAGTCACCGGCATGGGTTCTCTTTTTATGCCGCATTTTTTGGCAAATGGAATAACGCAAGTGACAAATGCAGAAGAGGCATCAAGGTGTGATACCGAGACACTCAAGAGGTATCACTTTGAGCTTATTGCAAAACATGGAATATTTTTCCTCCCAGGAAAACTTGGTGCTGTATCCTATGTTCACTCAGAGTCAGACATCAAGGGCCTGCTTGAAGCTTCAAAGAAATTCTCGGTTTCGTTAAAATAATTAGCCAAACCTGTTAACTAGCCAGATAGCAAATTTCATTTCATGCTCAAGATAGCAATCGCTGCAGCAATCATAATTTTGCTTGCACCAATGGCAACATCCTCCTTTGCACAAGAGTACAAGACCATCTTAGGCGTTGGAAAAGATGCAGGTGACGGAGCTACAACGTTTGATGTCCAGTATTCTTCCATCAAGGACATTGTAAGCTCATCAGTCAGTGTAAAAGAAAAATCAGTCGATTTTGTTCTTGTAGGCAAGGCTGACACAAATAGTACGCTTGTCCTAAAACTACCGACAGGATTGATTAGCGGTCCAATTATCGGGGTTTTCGAGGACGGTCAGATAATAACAGACTATACTACAACAAACGAGACTGGTGATACAATGGTATCAATACCAATCACCCCACTTGCTGAAAACATTTCCATCGTTGGAACAACAGTAGTACCAGAGTTTGGACCAGTAGCTGCCATAGTTTTAGCAATATCCATTGTAGCAATAGTGACAGTTACAAGACTTGGACCAATTCACCTGTAAGATACAGCGTATTGGAAAATCTTTTCTTATTTTATTACACAGAATAACTCGTGTCAGGATCAAAACGCTTTCCATGACTATGTGATTCTACATCTTTTGCCATGGAATCAAACTCTGACGTGTCACCAAACTTGCGGTAAGTCATTTTTTCAAGTGTCTTGATGATACTCTTTGAAGACCTGTACTGTGGAAGTTTGGGCTGGTTCAACTCGGCATACAATCCAATTCCCTGGATTCCATTCATTTTTGCAAACCCAAGTATCAATCCATTAAATCCAGTTATTATAGATGCCTCAGGAGTAGTCAAGATTCCAAGTTTTCTGACCTGCTCTGTGAGATCTTTTGATGTTGTAGTGACAAATGTCTTGGGTTCTCCTTCAATTGGGGTTTTTGTGTGAAACCCACCAAGTGTGTAAATGAACCGTACAGAATATTTTTTTGCAACATCAATGACATCCTGGCACAATACGTTTAGCTCTTCGGTAGAAGATGGCTGTCCAGAGCCTCCTCCAAATACGATGATGTCTTTTGCATATCGATAGTCCCATTTTTCTTCTGGGATGTCAATGTATCCTCCATTATCGATTACATATGCAGGATAGGATGGCTGTACTTCTCGAAATACTGCAGTGTTTAGATTTGAATTGATAAAGTCAATGACTATACTTCCAACGTCTCCCATGTCTTGCATTGCTGCAATCAAGAGAGGTTTTGAGACATCAGGTTCGCCCTTTTGTACAAAATCCACACTAATCCTTTAGTGTTTTATGATTAATACTTGTCTCTACGGTATCTTTCCTTAAGGACAGGCAGCAGAATTCTTGGTAAGCTATTATTTACCAGGCATTCTAGCAAGTTTTAATGAAAGAAAAGGAAGATCCATTTAGCACATATCAAGAAAACAAGGTGCTTCTGAATTCAATTTTCATGAAAGATAAAATGGCAAAATATTCCAAGCAACTAGTTGACAATTATTTTAGTGCACTTATCAAGGCACGCGAAAAAATAGAGATGACCCGAGATCTATTGGAATTGGGCATGATCCAAGACATTGTTTCAGATTACCTCAAGGACATGCAGTGGCATGTCAAGTATGATGCGCCACACTCTGACTTTGATCCCCAGTACAGGTTTGACCTTGTTGCAAGAAAAGAAAAAAGAACTCTAGTAATACTGGTCCAGCCAGAGCTTACAAGAAAATCAGTTCAAGACATTCAAAGAGAAATATTTGATATCAAAAAAGAGATGCCAAGTACTCGAGTATTGATTGCTACAGACATTTTGGAATTGCCATACATTTTGCAGAGGGGTACACTATCAGATTTCATTTCAGACATGGCAAAAAAACATAAACTTGGAATACTTTTTGTTGATAAAAATTTGGACTATCAAGAAACATGGCTTGTACCATCAGAGTTTTTGTATTCCCAGACAAATTCAGAACCCCAATTGTAAATTATATCTGAAAAGAACAGCTGGGTTATTATTGAATGGCATATGGATAGGTGTGTAACTTATGGTAATACAGAGCGCGACATTGAATACACGGTGTGCAAGGTGTGGAAAGGCCAAGATGTTAACAGATGGCACCACAGGAGAACGATTTTGCGGCGGATGCGGATTTGTGATAAATGAGATTGTAAATGACTTGGGTCCTGAGAGACAGTCATTTTCAAAAGAACAGTTCGAAGACAGGGCAAGGACTGGTGTTCCTACATCTCTTGCAATGCATGACATGGGACTTGCCACAGTAATTGGACAGGCAAACAAGGACTCGACTGGAAAACCTTTGTCAGCATCAATGAAAAATACAATTACACGACTTAGAACATGGGACAATCGAAGTCAAGTTCATGAAGCAACTGAGAGAAATTGCAGACAAGCTTTCAGTGAGCTTAGTAGATTAAAAGATAAACTTGCACTATCAGATGCAGTGGTTGAAAAGACTGCATATGTTTACAGAAAGGCATTAGAAAAGGGACTGGCAAAAGGCAGATCAATTCCAGGACTGATTGCAGCTGCACTGTATCTATCATGTAGAGAGACGGGCACACCAAGAACACTAAACGAAGTTGCAAGAAGAATAAACGTAAAAAAGAAAGACGTCTCAAGATGTTACAGATTATTATTACAAGAGCTTGACATGACAATGCCAGTACTTGACCCGATAAAATGCATGTCAAGAATTGCAAGTGAATCGGGTCTTAGTGAAAAAGTAAAACGCGAGGCACTCAAGATTTTAGAACAGGCAAATGAAAAAGAGATCTCAGCTGGAAAAGATCCAATGGGACTTGCAGCTGCTGCATTGTACTTGTCTTGTGTGATACATGGGGACAATACGACTCAAAAAGTAATTGCAGTTGCAGCAGGGGTAACTGAAGTAACCATACGAAACAGGTACAAGGGATTGCGCGAACTTTTAGACATCCAAGTTCCCGACAAAAAATCAAAATTAGATTTAGCCTAGATTTATCTAAAGTGAGATATAGCTACCTTTTGTCCAACCTTTAGTTCCTTTTGGATCTTGACTTTCTTTACTGCTTCCTCAAAGTCTCTCATCTTTACTTTTGCAACTTCGACTTGTTTTTCTGCCTCTTTTGGATCTGGATACTTGTCAACGAAATTGTGCAGTACGATTGATGCTGCAGTGTTTGCAATTGCAGCAACATCTGCGCCACTCATTCCGTCTGTCATATCGGCAATCTTTGCCAAGTCAACATAGTCTGGGTTTAGTCCAGTAGGTGTTCCCATCTCTTTTTCAATTGGAATGTTTTTGGAGCTAATCTCTAATATTTTCAATCTTCCTTCCTTGTCTGGTATCGGGACTACAATGATTTTATCAAATCTTCCAGGTCTGAGAAGTGCCGAGTCAATCATGTCTGCCCTGTTTGTAGCAGCAATTACCACTACACCATTTAGTGATGTTATTCCATCCATTTCGGTTAGTAATTGGCTGACAACTTTTTCAGTTGTTGCACTTTCTCCCATTCCTCTAACTGGTGCAATAGAGTCAACCTCATCGAAAAATATTATACATGGTGATGACTGTCTTGCTCTTCGAAATATCTCCCTGATTCCTCGTTCTGATTCGCCTATCCATTTTGACAACAACTCGGGGCCTTTTACAGAAATGAAGTTTGCTTCGCTCTCAGTTGCAACTGCCTTTGCTAAAAGCGTCTTTCCTGTTCCACTTGGTCCATGTAACAAAATACCACGTGGCATCCTGTATCCTAGTTGTGAGTAAAGACCAGGATATTTCATTGGCCATTCAACAGCCTCCTGGAGTTCGCGTTTGACATTTTCTAGTCCACCTATTTCGTTCCACTTGATATCAGGTGTCTCAATGTATACCTCACGCATTCCGGCAGGAGTTACATCGCGGAATGCAAGTTGATAATCTTCAGCGTTTACAATTAGTTTGTCAAGTGTCTCCGGTGGAATCTTTTCATCAGACAAGTTAATCTCTGGCAATAGTCTTCTCAAACATTTCATTGCGGCTTCTTTGCAAAGATATTCCAAGTCTGCTCCTACATATCCATGGCTAGAGCCTGAAATTTTTTCCAAGTTGACATCTTCACTTAGCGGCATGTTTCTTGTGTGGATTAATAAAATCTCCATTCTGCCTTTCTTGTCTGGAACTTTTATCTCAATTTCTCTATCAACTCGACCAGGCCTTCGTAATGCTGGGTCTAGTGCATTTGGCCTATTGGTTGCAGCAATAACAATTACTTTTCCTCTCCCTTCAAGACCGTCCATTAATGATAACATTTGTGAAACAACTCTTCTTTCTACTTCGCCAGTAACCTCTTCTCTTTTTGGTGCAATCGAATCAATTTCATCAACGAAAATAATTGAAGGTGCCTTTTCTTTTGCCTCCTTGAATATTTCACGTAGTCTTGCTTCACTTTCTCCGTAAAACTTGCTCATTATCTCAGGACCTGATATACTGATAAAATGAGCATTGGTTTCATTTGCAACTGCTTTTGCTAATAGTGTCTTTCCTGTTCCAGGTACACCGTATAACAACACACCTTTTGGAGCTTCAACTCCTAATTTTTCAAATATTTCAGGATGTCTCATTGGCAGTTCTATCATCTCTCGTACTTTTCTTATTTCATCAGACATTCCTCCAATGTCTTCGTATGACACTTGGGGTACTCCACGCAAGCTTTCACCTTTTTCAGCAATGTGGAATTCGGTCTTTGGAGTCACAAGAACTGCATCAGATGCAGGAGTTATTCCTATTACCTGAAATGTTAACCTGCCACCAAAGTATGGCACCATGATATTGTCACCTTTTACAAGTGGGATATTTTCTAGAGAATCTGTAAGATATCTTTCATCAATTGGAGGTATGGAATCAAGTGGAGCAACTATGACTTTTTCCGCAGGTACAGTCTTTATCTTTCGCACAGTTACAGTATCTCCAATTCCTACACCAGTATTATTTCTGCCAAGTCCATCTACTCTGATAATTCCCTTTCCTTCATCTGATGGATATAGTGGAAGGCATCGTGCTACAGATCGTCGCTTGCCTGTAATTTCTAAAATGTCACCAGTTGATGCTCCAAGTGCATCCATGGATTCGTAATCAATGCGTGTGACACCCCTTCCTACATCACGGGTATACGCTTCCAATATTTTTAGTTGAACAGAATTTTGGGCTATGAGTATACTTGGTAGGTATGTCTTGTTATACCTTTGGAATCTTGGGTACATAAGGGCAAATTTTTAAACCTTGATCGGCACGGAAACAAAAACACGTCCTAAGAATATACGATCATATCCAATCAAGAACTTTTATACTGTAAATACAGTTTCAAGATTGAATTGGATGCATACCTTGAAGAGGAATTGTACGATCTCATAACTTACTGTATTCAAAATCCAGATGCCTTAGATTATGATACCAAGGAAAATAGAATCAAAGAGATAGGCCACGAACTATTTTCAGACGGTGGAGTTGACGCACTTGAGAACATGTATTTCTCAATAGAGCACAGGATACGTGAAGAGATTTCAAAAGATGCCAAACCATATCGTTCCCTTTGGAATGGCATTTCTAATGAATGGAATTACTAGGCGACTGCAGCAATCTGTTTTTCTTGTACAGGCTCTTGTGTCTCTTTTCTTGCTCTTGCCAGTGCCATTCTCAAATGTTCGATTTCAATTTCATCAATCATTTCGCACATGTTATTTTATAAAAAATTGTGATACTTAAAAGATGCGTATCTTTACGCGAATGATCTCTTCAGTTCAGGATTGCTCGTAGGTTTTAGGTTTGTGCAATAATCAATCCACTGGTGTGTAAATAATATCTCCTTGTCGCCATGCAGATAGCATCCAATTACATTTTTGCCATCTACAATCAATGGGAAATCTACAATGAACTTTTCCTGCTCATCTATTTTTCTAAAGTATGTTGGTTTTAGCCCCATAGAGTACAATTCAATGACATGTTCAAACGGATTGGCTCCGCCAAATTTTTCCTTTATAGATTCAAACACTACATATCTTGCAGCATACTTGGCTGCATCTCGTGCAGCATCGCGTGCTGTCTCTCCTAAAATAAACTCGCTTCCATACCATCCATAATTATTTCTAGCAGCACTGCTTGCTTCTTTCCATGCGATATTCCATGCCGAGTCCCAAGTGTTTGATTTGTTAGAGTTTAATGCTTCTACTCGTGCCAAGTCCCAAAGTGAGTCTGCTGCATGTTGCAGTGTGCCATTGTCTTTCTTCCAAGGTATCAATGCCTTGGCATATTTTTCTACGATATCTGACACCTTGGGCAACAAGGAATTTGCTTCTACAATAGACCTTGCCGGAGTAAAATATTTTATTGATTGTAACTTGGAAATTTGCGAATTAGGATTTGTTTGTGTCATCAGTATCAAAAATTTCTGGGTTTTATATTAATCTGTTTTTTTGCGCTCATAAAATTTTTCAGGCGGCTCTTGCCTGTCCTTTTTGCGCCCTGGAAGGTACAATTTGGCGACTGCGCCCATCATGAATCCTCCAACAACCACTATGGCAATCCCACTTATGACTAGTACTAGAGCTCGTCCAATCGCCTTGAGTATTGCCATGCCATTATGATATCATCACTGGTAAATATGGATTGATCACTGATATAGAACGGGATTTTTTCAGTCTTTGTCCTTTTCACTAGTTATAGAATCGCCAAGGTAGACAGCCAGATTTTCGGTTATTTTTTTTACAACACCCATTGCAGACTTGAGATCATGCTCGGATAGATCCTGAGTAGAGGTTTTTCTAATTTGTGCCGCACACTCTATCATAGAATCCCACATTGAGTCCGCTTTTGCAGTAGCATAGATCCTCTTTATTCTCCTGTCTTTGGAATCAGGTTTTCTTTTCACATATCCATCTTGTTCCATTTTGTCAATTATTGGTACAAGTGTAGGACTTTCAACTCCAATCTTGTCTGCAAGTTCTCGTTGGGTGGGACCAGACTGCATGTTTAGCGCAAATATGACCTTTGACTGGACCAAATTTATCCCGGTTTTATTTCGTAGTTCAAGATCAAATGCTTTTTGCATTATCTTTGACGCGGAATATATCACAAACCCAATACTATTTTCATAATCAAACTTTTTCATTTGGTTTCAAATCATTAGGAACCTAATGAATATATAGACCTTGTTCCAATACAAAACAATGAAAGTCTCACAGAACCAAATACAGGAGAAAGTTATCTAATGACACTAAGTACAAAACAACAATACAGATCAGAGCTTGGCGTGGTTTCTGAAGTATTACAGATTACAATGGATTGCGGTATGCAAGGCGCAATAATATCGTCGATTGCACGCAGAGCCAACCTATCACATTATACAGCAATGGAGAAATGTCAGAAATTGATAGAGTTTGGATTGATGGAGTCAAGGGCAGACAAGAAGAGTCGCAGTTTTGTCATCACCGAGAAAGGAATCAAGTTCCATCAAGAGATACAGAAATTCATAGAAATAGCACAAGAGATCAAGATAAGATACTAGTCTCTTCTAACTTTGTTCATAACCAAGTTTTTCTCTAAACTGTCTAGTCAAGTTTCTCACAGATACATTACTTACACCACAAGCCTTTGCAATCTCTATCTGTGTCTTTTTTTCATTGTTAAGGCACGTTGCCAAGTAAACTGCAGCTGCAACTAGTGACATTGGGTTTTTTCCTGTTGCAAATCCATTCTCTTCTGCATGTAGCAACAGATTAAGTGCATGTCGTCTTGTGATTTCGCTGACTTTGATAATACTACAAACTTTGGTTACAAACTCTACTGGATCAAATGGATTTAGTTTAAGGTCAAGGCTCTTGACCATTGTCCTGTATGCAGTGGCAAGATCACCTTTTCGGATATTTCCAGCCTTTGCAATATCACGCAAAGTCCTTGGAGTATTTGTTTTTCGGCATGCTGCATACAATGCAGCATAAAGTATTGAAGAGATTCCTCTACCTCTAGTCAATTTCATGGCAACTGCTTTTCTGTAAATGTATGCAGTCTCCTCTACTACAGTATCAGGAAGTGAGAGCTGTGATTTCATAGTATCAAGAAGCGTGAATGCCTGCCTCAAGTTAGAGTCATTTCCTTTGGACTTGCTCCTATTATCCCATATTCTGAGTCTGTTGAACGTATTTTTCATGTATCCAGACAGCGAGTGGCCTGCAGCATCCTTGTCTTGTACTCCTATCGAGGTTGCAAGACCCATGTCATGTACTGCAAGACTTGATCTTGCTCCAGTTCTACTTTTGTCGTTGAACTGTTCTACATCAAAGGAGCGTGACTCTGGTCCCATGGTATCTATTTTTTCTATCAAGACAAGACCACAGCTTGCACAAAGAATTTCTCCAGTATTGCTATCAGTTACAATAGGACCCCTAGGACAAACTTTGAGGGTACATTTCTCAAACATCTCATCTTGCAATGTGGGTATAATAGGTCGAATTTGACTAATTAGTGATTTGCAAACAATACTAGGGTGATTTTGCAGTAGGTTTAGCTAATTCCTTATTCTATAACAAACATCTAGAACTTTTTATCATAAAGAAATCAAGAATGTGATACTCTGCCCACTTGCTTTAAATTAAGAACAAGTTCCCTTTCAAAGAATGTCAGAAGATCTTGCCAGCATAATTGAAGAGATGATAAAATCTGGAAAAGGCGATGCTACAAGATTACAAAACATTCTGACTGCAATAAAAAATTCAGAGCCAGTGTCATTTGAGGATCATCAATACATAGAAAATCTGACACAGAGTCAACCCAATCAAGTTTCAATGGATACAACACAGGACATGACAGAGAATGTATCAGATACATCATCTATAAATCCAAGTCCTGAAATTTCACAGATACCAGAGCCTACAAAAAAATCTTTGAGTAAAAAATACGCAACAATAGGAATTATTGTTGCAATCGTAATTGTGGCATATGTTGGACTAGATGTATATGCAGTAAACAATTTGCAATTTCGTCCACATCATGGTCAGCAGGTGGCAATCTCAGATACAGAGCTTACCATACAGACAGATGCTTGTAATCCATCATATTTTCCTGCTACATTTACCACATATGAGATAGACGCATACTATAATTCAGATATCATAGAAAAGGCAACTGTAGGCGGTTCTACATTATCTCCAAAATCAGCTGCCACGCTAGATGGCATATTTGCCATAAACAAACAAGCTGTGAATAAAATTGGACAGACAAATGCTACATTTGATCCAACCAAGGCAACAATAACGACTATTGTAAATGCCCCAATCTTTGGATTTATTCCATATGCAGTGGACCAGAAATATGATGCAATAGACTTTCAAAATAGGATAAAAAATCCTCCACCAGGCACGTTTGACTGCTTTCCATAAACGTAAAAATTCATCAACAATTCATTTTCTGTAAATTAAAAACATATCACATCTCAGACAGCCATAAAACCATGTAATTATTCCAGTATCAAAAAACCACAGGTTAAGCCCCAGAGAAAAATAAAAGATTTTACTGAAAAACTGCTAGTGGCATGGAAAACCAGATGCATGTCTCATATCATGAGTATATTCATGCATGTATCCAACACCATTCATCTGGGCATATGCAGATTGTCCTTCAAACATACTAAATATTTGTCCCTGGTCAAAGCCCACTACAAAGTATCCCATTCCAAATATTGCAAACAGAACTGCTGCGGCAATGATTGGAACTGCGTGTTGTTTCTTTGTGATCTGTGATGTGTCAACCATTTCTAATTTCGTCTCACCAGATGATTATTTAAACAATTGGATGGTTTATCCGACTTGGTGTCATGCTAAAATCTAATAATGGAATCACGGGTTTACAGAAATATGCATCAGGTGATACAGTTACTTTCAAAGGTAGCACAAAGACATGCCCCAAGCAGGATGCTAAGTTTTGATCTGGTTCATGTCTTCAAGACAATGCAGATGATGTCAGACAAAAAGAAAGTCAGCAGATCATCACTTATGCAAGAACTTGGACTAGGAGAAGGTTCAATCAAGACCCTTGTAAAGCACCTAAAGATGCACGGTCTTGTTGAAAACTCTAATGCAGGCATGTGGCTGACAAACAAAGGCGATACCCTTTACACAAAACTACATGCCACAGTTCCAAGAGAAATGGACATTGCCAAGTGTTCTGTGGCTCTAGGAAAATTCAATCA
>JANWJG010000032.1 GCA_025449485.1 Nitrosotalea sp.
ACCAATCTCATCTAGTCTTCTGTATCTTCTTCCTATTGCACCAGAGTGGTCCAAGAATGCATCGTACTTTTTTCTTAACATGATGTATATTTCATCAGTCTTTTCAGCTAATCCATCTTTTTTTACAAGAGACAGTACCCCAACGTGTACTGGAGACAAGTATGGTTCCAATGAAAGTACAACTCTGTCATTTTCCTTGTCTTCGCGTAGCCTGTGCTCTATCATGGTATACAGACTACGGTCTATTCCCATTGATATCTCAAAGACGTGCGGTAAAACTTTGATTTCATCATCCATTACCTCAAATTTTTCTTTGCTGGTATTGCCATGGCTCTTCAAGTCATAGTCTGATCTGTAATTGCACGCAACAAGCTCAAGCCAGCCTGTGTTTGTCTCAACCTCAAAATCAAATGCTACAGTAGCATAGAATGCCTTTTCCTTGTCTCCAAGTTTTCTAAACCTGCTTCTTGTTACATCAATTCCTGTCTTTTGGTAAAACTCGACAAGCAAGCCAAGATAATATGCAACAAGCTTGTTTGGAACAAGGCCTGATTCCACTGCCTCTTTACATGTAATGCTCTTGATGGTGTCATCTACCATTATTCTGATCTGAGTATTTTCTACCTCTGAGAATTTGGCAAGATCATCAAGCTTGCCTGGATTACAAAAGACCTCGATCTCTGCCTGATAAAATTCTCGCAATCTAAGAAGGCTCTGTCGTGGCGAGATCTCATTTCTAAAACTCTTTCCTATCTGGGCAACACCGATTGGAAGCTTACCACGCATTGTCTTGAACAGTCTTGGAAAGTCAACAAAGATGGATTGGCATGTCTCTGGTCTGAGATATGCTGATTCTCCCTGTGCACCTATTCCGACCTTGAACATCATGTTGAATTTTTTTATACCATCAAAGTCTCCCTTGCATTTTGGACACTTGATATTTTTTTCTTGTATTACTTTGTCAAATTCTGTCAAGTCTGCACTCTCAGGAACTGTTATGGATACAATCTCTTCTATCATTTTATCAGCCCTAAAGATTGATTTGCATTTTGTACATGTTGCAATTGGGTCTGCAAAACTTGCCAAGTGGCCTGATGCTACAAATACACTCTCTGACATTATTTGAGAACCATCAATCTCCCACATCCTGTCTCGTCGCACAAGCTCTCTTCTCCACAGTTCAATGAACTTATTCTTCAGGCTGACACCAGTTGGGCCATACTCCCAAAATCCTGCATGTGCATCAGAATAGATTTCACAGCTTGGAAAATAAAATCCTCGTTCCAGTGCAAGCTGTATTATCTGGTCGTAATTCATGGTATCAAGTCCTCTATGCTAACTCTTTTACCTTTTTCAGGTTTCCAACATCGTCACGTCTTTCATCAATTGGTGTCTCTAGAATAATTGGAATTTTTTTACGATTTATTGCTTTTATGATATATCCCATCCCTTTGTCTCCAATGTGTCCTAGTCCAATGTGCTCATGTCTATCTAGATTGCTTCCAAGCTCTCCCTTGGAGTCATTGAGGTGTAAAATTTTGAGATGCTCAAATCCAATTGCCTTGTCTAGTTTTTCAAGTGTTGCAGCTGCGCCTTTTTCTGTACTCATGTCATAGCCTGCTACAAAACCATGGCAAGTATCAAAGCATATTCCAAATCTTTTGGCAGGTTTTAGTTGAGACAAGATGGAACCAAGCTGGTCAAAATCAGAGCCTACACTATTTTTTTGGCCTGCGGTATTTTCTAAAAGAATCATTACATCATCTGAAGTATCTTTTGCAGCTTTGGTAAATGCCTTGACCAACATCTCAATTCCTTTCTCGTCACCTTGTCCCTTGTGGCTTCCAAGGTGTGCAACAAGATATGGAATTCCAAGCTTGCTGCATCTTTTTGCTTCATCTATTAGGGAATCAAGCGATCTTGCAAATGGATCATCTTCTGGGGAAGAAAGATTTGGTAAATATGGCATGTGTGCTACGGTTGCAAACCTGTCAATCTTGCTTTTGGCAAGTTTTTCTTTGAAATTTGTTGCATCACTACTTGTTAGTGGTTTTGCAGCCCATCCTCGTGGATTTCGAGTAAAAATCTGAAATGCTGAACATCCTGTTGCTACTGCATTATCAACAGCCTTGTCTATCGAGCCTGCGATGGATACATGTAATCCAACCTGCATGTCACTAATCTATTTGGGCATAATTTAAACTCGAGGGAGAATAACAATTTGTATCCATACAAGTTGTTTCTAGGATAATTTTTAAGGTTAGCAAGAACATACGATGTATGTCTCAAATTGGAACACATGAGCTTGCAAAATATCCATTTCTGGCAGAGGCTGGAGAGTATTTACGAAATGCTGGATTGAGTCTTGACCATCTTGGGCATTCTGATTGGCAACCAATCGTTGAAAAAGCATATGGCAGAATCGTAGTTGCAACATCAGGTCAGATTTATGATTCTCAAAGGTTTGAAAAAATAGATTATGATGCTGATGAAATCGATATGGAAGTTTTATCTTTTATTGTTGCAATAATTTTGTTAAAATCTACAAATATCAATACATTAGCACGAAGATTTTCTCTTTCTGAAGCTCGAAGAGCTGAGAAACATCTAGAAAATGATCTTAAACAAAACAAAAAAGTAAATTTTTCTTTAAAGATAATTCAAGAATTGTTTTCAATACAGGTAAAAGTTGATAATGATGAATTCTTAATGAGTGTTCCAGCCTATGTACAAAGAGCAGTACATTTTCATGAAAAGGAATGGAAGCTTGTAAATCGAAGAGTGTCAAATGGATTTGTGTATCTGAATGCTCATGAAACAGTCAGATTGATACGAACTGAACTTGGTGAATATATTAATTCCCGAATAAAATCACTCGATTTACCTCCATTACCTGAAAGTTTTGTACAACGAGTCAACGATCTCGTTGAACTTGCCAAAAAATTTTCTGAAACAACCTATATCTCTTCAGAATATCCACCATGCGTAAAACATGGAATCGAAGTTTTAGAAAAGGGAGAGAACTTGCCGCACTCTGGAAGATTTTTGCTTGCTACGTATCTACTATCAAAGGGCCAGACAGTTGACCAGATTGCTCCCTTGTTCAAAAATGCTCCAGATTACAATGAGAGAACTACAAAATACCAACTAGAGCACATCTCAGGCTCGTCTGGAAGCGGAACAAAATACCAATGTCCATCGTGTGAAAAACTACGAAGTGAAAGCCTTTGTTTTGCCACACCTGACTGTGATGGAATAATAAATCCTGTACAGTTTGGCAAAAAGAGGAAGAATCCATGATTGAAAAAGATGTACTTCTAATAACATCTGCATTCAAGGAATATTATTTTAATCGCTTTGACCTGATACATGTCCCACAACGTGCCACAGAACGAGAGTTTGGATACCAAAAGTTCAACTCTGGTATGACTAGGCACTTGGTTGTAAAAAACGACAAGGAACTACATCTGTTATTGATGAAAGAAGTTCCATCTGATGTGTATTGCTCAAATGCATACTATACATTTCCAAACCTTCCAATGGCAGAAAAAGACTGGAAGGGTGCTGACTTGATATTTGACATTGACGCGAAGGACTTGGCTCTTCCATGCAGAAAAGATCATACTGTATTCAAGTGCAGCTCTTGCGATAATCATGCCACTGAATTCCAGTCCCAGTGTACCAAGTGTGGTTCGACAAAGTTTGAGACTGTATCTGTTGGCTGCAAAAATTGTATTTCTGAATCTAAGAAAGAAGTGACAAAACTTGTTGATATGATGACAACTGATCTGAATGTGTCCAAGGAACAGATCGAGGTATATTTTTCCGGAAATGAAGGGTTTCATCTCCGTGTAACAAATGCAGATTATGAACAATTGGGTTCACAAGAAAGGGCAGACTTGGTAGATTATCTCATGTTCAACGGAGCAATACCTGAATCATTTGGAATCAAGCGACAAGACAATTCCAAGTCATCTCTTCCAACCTTTGATGAAAAAGGCTGGAGAGGAAGAGTTGCACGTAAACTATTTTCGTCAAAATCAAAGGCACCTAAAGCAACACGAGAAATAATTGCAAGTGGTTATTCTGCGTTTCAGGTCCAGTTGGAGGAAATAAAGAAGACAATGGGAGTGCGAGTCGATCCAAAGGTAACCATGGATATTCACAGGATATTTCGGCTTGAAGGGTCCATTAACAGCAAGAGCGGACTATCAAAGATCCAATGCACAAACCTGGATTCTTTTGATCCGTTTTTGGAAGCATGTCTACTGGGTGATGATACCGTTGATATAATTGCGGACTGTCCGGTGCAAATTAGACTCAAAAACAAGAAATTTGGGCCATATCATACCGAGAGAGTCTCTTTGCCAAAATATGCAGCAGTCTACATGTTGTGCAAAGGCCTAGGAAATGCAGTCTGACAAACTTCTTTTCACTTATTAATGGTATTTTGGAAAAGAAATCAGGTAGACATTAATTTGACACAAAGGAAGGTAGCTTGATTTTGTACACCTCATCAACCCAGTCCAGCCCGCCTCCGCGTGATGCAGGAAAATATGTCAAAGTTGGTGTTGTTGCTCTAATTGCCATTGTAATCTTTGTACTGACAAGCAACCAAGCAGTGGTATTATACATGAACTCGCAAGAGTTTGGTACCCTATTTACAAAACCATTATACTTTTCATTGGTTTCTGCAATTGTTCTTGCCTCTATCACATTGATACGGGTGAACATAAAAAACCGCTCATCAATGGCATGGTATGGGCTAAACGTTGTCCTGACATTTTTTAAACGAGGAAATAATTATTCTGTAACAGAAAATATTCCAAGCTTCAAAGAATACAAGCTAAGTGTTCCAAATTTTATCATCTGGCAAATAACAAAGGTCGTTCTCTTTGGCGCATTCTTTACAAATCTAATGTTTGGGTTTGCACTTGTATACTTGCTTGATGGTCACGACCTAAGTGTTAACAGCATATGGAAGATATTCTCGCTTCCATTTGTCACACCACCAACCGATCCATCCTACGCTGCAACTCATGTGGTACCAATGATTCCATCACTGACAATTCTTGTTCCGCCACTACTTGCTGTAATTGGTCTCAGGCTTGTACTCTATGTGGGACTGCACAATATCGTAGGACTTGTTACCAGATATCTACAAGATGCAGCAAAGGGCAAGCCAAAGTTTCTAGATTATGTATCTACAATTGAGGCAATAATTGGAATTGGAATAATCTGGGCTGGCGTAAACATGTTCTTTACAAACCAGATTGATTACAATACAAAATATGCAATAGGTGGAACACTTGCCGCAGGGTTTGCATTAATTGGATTTTATTTTGTTGACAAGTTCAAGTCTAGAGTAATCATATTACCATCAAAGCGTGACATCTACATCCGCGTACTTACCTTGGTGATAATCGCACTCATTGCCGGTTCCATAATGATGGTAAACAACAGCATTGCAGATGCAAGAAAGATAGAATTTCTTGGTCCATACAAGGCAGAGCAGATTGGCGTAAACAGATACCTTGGACAACTAGACCAGATATCTATAGTACCTCATGACGTAAAATTAACCTCTGTTTCTCCAGCTGACATTCCAAGCTATATTGCACAAAATAATGATCTGCTAAGCAAGGTACGAGTCTGGGATTGGGAGGCAGCGTTTGCAAAACTAAAGCCAGAGATTGGTCTTATACCATATGTAAATTTTGAAAATAACGATATTTTGCGATTCAATGATACTCTATACTGGTCTGCATCGATGAAGCCTGTACTGCCAGATTCAGTTACGCAAGAAAACTTGTGGTATAACCAGCACCTTGTCTATACTCACGTTGACAATGGTTTTCTTACACTTAACGCTCAGAACGGAACAATTGTTGACAGCAATAAATTCTTCCAGCAACGAATGATATACTACGGAGAGGGTGGTCTGTTTTCAGACACATGGGCTGCATATCCTCAGAACAGGCAGACATCGGCAGAGCTTAACAATGTAACATACACTGGAAGTGGAGGACTTGATGTCAAGCCTCCAATCAGCCAACTCTTTGAGCCAAACTTTTTCTTGTCATATCCAACTGAGCCAATACATATCATCAGATACCGAGATGTCCATGACAGAATGCAATTACTTTATCCATATTTCCAGTATGACTTGCAAGGAAAACAACTAGACATTCTCCCAGTAAGTGATGGCAAGAACACATATTGGCTTGTACCATTGATTGTAGGCTTTGATACTCAAAATGTTCCATGGTCATTTAGCAATCCATACTTGAGATTGGTGGGATATGCGCTAGTTGATGTTTACAACGGCAACGTGACTTTAATCAAGACAGGTGATGACTTTTTCACAGACATGTTTGCAAGTCAATATGGTGACCAGTTCATTGACATGCCACCATGGCTTAGCAAGCAACTTCGATATCCAGAAGCTCTCTTTAACTGGAGGGTTGAGATGTTCAACATTTACCACGTGACAGATACATCGACATTCATACAGGCAAAGGACTTTTACGAAGTTCCACAAAATCTTGGAACTTATTATGTGGAAGAAAAACCGCCTGGATTTGACAAGCCCACTTATGTTGGAATATTGTCACTTGAACTACGAGGCTCCCAAGGGCGAAACTTGGCAGGATACATGATAGTACAAAATGATGTTCCAAACTTTGGCAAGATGCAGTTCTATCAGGTGCCACTTGATTCCAAGACAAAACTTCTAGGACCTACTGCAGTACAAGAAGCGTTAGCAAGGGAATCCGACTTTGCTCAATTGCAAACTCTATTGCGAACTCCTAGAGTTGGAGATAATATTTTGTACAAGATAGGAGACCAAGATGTTTACTTTATTCCTGTTTATACTGCAGGCTCTGGTGGAGTGGTAACACAGCTAGGAACCATAGCGGCAGTTGGTGCTGCATTTGATGGTGAATACTTTGTAGGCCTAGGAAGTACACCACAACAGGCGTTTGCTACTTACTTGGCAAAGGTCAGCGGTATTGCACCATCTAATGTCACTGCGGCGTTGCAACTAGATGAAACATCTAGAGTATCAACGGTAAAAACAATACTTGCTGATCAAAAGATTACAGTACTTACTCCTATAGCCATCCAGTTCCCGCTCACATTTGAGGAAGGCAAGGTCTCCTTTACACAACAGACTGATCTGGACAAGACAAAGAGTCTCATATCAGAATTTGTGAAAAACTTTGTCCAACCTAAAGACAGAGTATTGTTCTGGCAGGAAAACGGCACAGTAAAACTTGGAGCCGTATCAGTAGAGGATGGCGTACCAGAACTACACTATATTACAATAGGTGTAAGATAGGTTGCTGCTAGTTGTAGACAATGGCTCTGTCTACACCAAGTCACTTTTGGACTGTATAAAAAATCTTGATGTAAAATTTGAATACCATGTATTCTCCGATGTACCGTCACTAGATCTTGGAAAATATTCTTCTGTTATACTGTCAGGAAGGCGAAAAAACAATTCTGAGATGAACATGATAAACTCAAAACTAGTCAGGCACTCCCTTGATGGAAACAAACCATTGCTTGGAATATGCTATGGTGCAGAGATACTTGCACTCACACTTGGCGGAACAATAAAGAAAATGGCATCTCCTCGCCATGGATTGTATGCAGTACAAGTCACAAAAGACAATCCTTTGTGCAGTGGAGACATTGATGCCTTTGAGAGCCACTCTTACATGATATCAAAACTTGGATCTTTTTTTATTCCACTGGCATCATCTACTGACTGCAAGTTTGAGGTATTCCAATATGGGGACAAAAATATTTTTGGGACACAGTTTCATCCAGAGATGAGCACAGACGGGAAATCTTTGCTTGAAAAATTTTGTAACATTATACAGTTTTAATATTGTATAAATTACTGATCACTTGATGGACCCAACCCACACACGAGAGATACCGATTGTAAAAGAGGAGAACATTTGTCTTCCACTTGTTGTCAGTGCGGTATCAAAATACTGGGGAGTGGACCTGTCACTAAAAGAAGCTGCAGAGATTGCAAAAAAATATCAAAACATGAAAGGTAGCATACTCATTGAAGGTGTCGAGCTTGCAGAAAGACATGGTCTTGTAGGTGTCATAGTAAACTCTAGCCTAAAAGAGCTCAAAAAAATGATAGACATTGGAGTTCCTCCAATTG
Organism: Nitrosotalea sp.; assembly: GCA_025449485.1. GTDB lineage: Archaea > Thermoproteota > Nitrososphaeria > Nitrososphaerales > Nitrosopumilaceae > Nitrosotalea. The sequence goes on from JANWJG010000032.1 coordinate 8,189, forward strand.
TTATCTTGCCTGGAGTAAAGGACGTGGTCCAACATGCATCACTTGTTGTTGGATACGACGATACAGAAAAGACAATATTTCATTACATTCCAGAGCCTGAAAAGATAGGGGCAATACCTGAGAAAATATTTGATGAGCAGTGGCAAGAAGATGACAGGCTGATGATATTGCTTGTTCCGCAAGACATACTACAAGACATCAATACGTTTGATGAAAAAAAGACAAGATCCAACAGGCTATGCTTTGATGGGGAAAAATTACGACTGCAGGGAAAGACTGGTGAAGCAATGGCAACACTGAGACAGGCACTTGAAATCAACAAGTCAAACTCTACTGCCATGTGTCTCTTGGCAGGAATACTAAATGACCAAAACTCTAGCGAGGCTGTAATGTATTATAACAAAACTATAGAACTGCATTCTAAATATTATCTTGCATACAGGGGGCTTGGAAATTATTATCTCAAGACAAAGGACTACTCTAATGCCGAGAAATACTATACACTTGCGTTAGAGGTTGACCAGACAAGATTTGCACCAATCTACAAGAACCGTGGACTGGTAAGATATGAACAACAAAAACTTGCTGCAGCCAAACAAGACTTTCAAAAATACTTGGAACAGATGCCTGAAGCACGTGACAGGGCTGGAATTGAGCAAGCAATATCTGAATTATAGCGATATTGTGCAAAAAGAATTTAATGATATATTTCCAATCAGAAACAAATGGATTGCATCTTTTGTAAGATAGTAAATGGAGCAATTCCTGCAAAAAAATTGTACGAGACCCAAAACTCTCTTGCTTTCTTGGATGCCTTTCCTCTTGCTCGTGGCCATACACTTGTGATTCCAAAAAACCACTATGACAAGGTCCAAAAGATGAATCCACAAGACAACAGCGATCTCTTTGAGGTGGTAAGAATAATGGCTGGAAGACTAGAGTCTATTGCTCCATCTGTACTGATTGCAGTTCACAATGGAAAGGAAAGCGGCCAAGAGATACCACATGTACATGTCCACTTGATACCACGGGACCCATCTGATGGTGCAGGTCCGGTTCATAGCATGTTTTCAAAACGACCATCATTTGATGAAAATGAATTTGAAAAGATTGTAAAAATTATAAAATAAATGCGGAGTGCGGGAATTGAACCCGCGACCTTCAGCTTGGGAAGCTGACGTCCTACCAGGCTGGACTAACTCCGCTGGATCGAAATTTGATATCTAACATTATATAGTTTAGTTGACAAATTAATTCATGGATGCAAAATGTCCTAAATGTGACAAAGTTGCAATACTTGATGATGAAGCATCAAATGTAAAGTGCCCCTACTGTGGATTTGAGGCAAAATATGAAGACTATCTTGATATGATGAGGGAAAAGGTTGGGCAACTGGCAGAAAACTTTCAGTTTGACAGGTCTGGTTTTTAATTACCAGAATGAACCCTTGTCTGAGCAATCCAAGTGTGCTCCACAGTTTGTGCATACCATATGACAGGCTTGCATTGCTACCATTACCTTGTCACAGCGTGGACACTTGATGGATTCGTTCAATGATATAGCAACGTTTTCGCATTTTTAAAAGATTAGGGCTCCAAACGTTAATTAATAGTTCAGAGATTTTTTTTGCTACTTGGCAACATTCAAGCTAAACATATCTGACAAGAAAGGAAGAACCATTACCAAAGAGGTAAAGGAAAAAGAAGCTGGACCATTCTTGGGCTTGACAATAGGCGCTGAACTTGATGCTGCATTGGTAGGAGAAGCAGGAAAACTAAAGATAACTGGTGGCAGTGACAAGTCTGGAGTTCCACTAAGAGGAGACATCCACGGCGGTGCAAGAAAATACATTTTGTTATCAAAAGGTGTTGGATTGCGAGATGCTGAAAACGGACAACGAATTCGCAAACTTGTAAGAGGCAATACCATAACAGAAGAAGTCTATCAGCTAAACTGCTCTTATGATGGAGAGCTCAAGGTAGAAGAAAAAGCAGCTGAAGGACAAGAAAAAGAATCTGCCGAGAAAAAGGCATAGGTTAACATATCAGGTTTTTTAAATTTGTACATGCACTGGAAAGAGACTCTTCCGGATTGGTATGTAAAAAAATATGGCTATCAACCTTGTGTAAACATTGGAACTGCAGGTCATGTTGATCACGGAAAGACTACTCTAATTCAGGCCTTGACTGGTGTATGGACAAGCGCACACAGTGAAGAACTCAAACGAGGAATTACTATTAAAGTTGGATATGCCGATGCTGCATTTTACAAATGTAAGAGCTGTGAAGTTCCACTAGGTTACTCGGTAACACCCAAGTGTAACAATTGTGGAAAGGAAAGCGAATTGTCCCGTGTTGTAAGTTTTGTAGACAGCCCTGGTCACGAAAGCCTGATGGCAAACATGCTCTCAGGGTCTGCCTTGATAGATGGAGCAATGCTCCTAGTTGCAGCAAATGAAAAAGTTCCGCAACCCCAGACCAAGGAACACTTGCTTGCGTTACAGACACTTGGGATAAAACAAGTTGTTATAGTTCAAAATAAAGTCGATTTGATATCGTATGAGCAGGCAATGGAAAACTATGCAGACATTGTCAAGTTTGTCAAGGGAACAAGTGCTGCCAAAGCCCCAATAATTCCAATCTCTGCACAATCAAAACTAAACATTGATGCACTAATCGGTGCCATTGAAGATTCCATACCAACCCCTGAACGTGATGATAAAAAAGACACTGTCATGCATGTGTTACGATCATTTGACATCAACAAGCCTGGAACCAAGATAAAAGACATCAAGGGTGGTGTCATAGGAGGAAGCATAATCCAAGGAACATTCCAGGTGGGAGATGAAATTGAGATAAAGCCTGGCCTGCCAAATGAAAAGACTGGAAAATACGAGTCAATCTTTACACAGATTGCATCTCTTGGAACTGGTGCGGGAATTGTAAAGGAGGTAAAGGCTGGTGGACTGATTGCACTTGCAACAAAACTTGATCCTACCATGACCCGAAGTGATTCGTTGATTGGTTCTGTGATAGGAAGACCTGACACTCTACCGGAAAATTCCTACACTGCAAAAATTGAAGTAAGTCTTTTTGATACTGCAGTCGGCTCTGGCGAAGAGATCAAGGTAGCTGCAATACAGACAGGTGAATCACTGAGATTAAGCCTTGGAACTGCACCGCTCTTGTCCAAGGTAACTAGTGTGAGGGGCAAGACTGTAGAATTACAATTCAAGAGACCTGTATGCATCTTTGAGAACAGCAAGGTGGCAATAAGTCGAAGAATATCTGAAAGATGGCGACTGATTGGTGCTGGTGTTTCTAGTGGTTAAGATAATCTGTGATTCAAGTTTTCTAATGATTCTTGCCTCAAAGAGGATAAAAAATATCTCAAGTGTTGAGACTGAAATTGGTTCATTAGAGTATGTTGTGCCAGACATGGTTGTAAAAGAACTGGAAAAAATATCTGGAAACGATAAAAAAAAAGCTCTGCACAGAATGCACTAAAAATTATTAAAGATTTTAAAACAATTTTGATATCTGGAAGATCTGTTGATGATGCATTGGTTTCTTTTGTAAAAGAAAATGGGGGAATTGTAGCAACTGTTGATTCTGAGCTAAAGTCAAGAATAAAACAAAGTGGAGGCTCTGTTCTTTCTGTATCTAATGACAAGATTGTTCTTGAACCAAGCAAGCTTTAATTTTGGCAAAACGGTATTCTGATTATGTTTGAATACAAGGGAATAAAGATAAAATGGCTTGGCCATGATTCCTTTAGTCTTGTTAGCAATTTAACAATAATGGTTGATCCATTCAGGATGGTAAAACAAGAAAAGGCGGACTTGATTTTAATTTCACACAATCACTTTGACCATCTAAGTGTGGATGATCTCAAAAATGTCTCATCAAAAGATACAAGCATTGTTGCAGCAAAGGAATGCATTGACATGCTCAAAGGATTTGACTTTAAAGAAAAGATTGGCATCTCTCCAGGAGAAGAGAAAACCGTGAGAGGAATCAAGATAAAATCTATTCCTGCATATAATGTATCCAAGATAAATCCTGATACAAAAAAACCGTTTCATCCAAAAGAAGACAACAAGGTGGGTTTTCTGTTTGAACTAAACGGTACTACCATATACCACGCTGGTGACACTGACTTGATTCCTGAAATGTCTGATCTAAAACCTGACATTGCTCTTGTACCTGTTAGTGGAACATATGTCATGACAGCACAGGAATCTGCCAAGGCAATAGAAAAGATAAAACCAAAGATTGCAATCCCGATGCATTAC
>JANWJG010000033.1 GCA_025449485.1 Nitrosotalea sp.
TGAATTCCAAATTTTAGCGTCATGAAATCCTTCTATAGTTGTCTTAAATTAGATGTATTTAAGTCTAGTAATCTTGTAAGAATAATTGCTGATTTCCAGTCATTGTTATCTTGTTTTTTGCAAAATGGAACAATACTCTAGGTTTTTACAAAAAGTGAAAAAGAAAGTAGACTAGAGCTTGCCGTCTACAATGTCTTTCAAAAGTTGAGCAACATCTTGTTTTGTTACTGGCAATGGATTTGGATCCAAGTGACCCTTGTCTGTCATGACTACATCTGCAGCTTGATCAAATGGTGCTTTTAGTGTCAGTTTGTCAAACTTTAGTTTTTCAATGACTTCTTTGAATCTGTCATAAAAAATGGACTTGTTGAATCTGTGTGCCACTGTTGTGCATGATGATAGAGAATATCCATGTGGTACACCTTCATTTGAAAAGACATACGATAATGCATGTCCTAATGTAGTTGATGCATTTCCAAATCCAACACCTGAGAGCATGGACCCAAAAGGATAATTCTCTGGCTTGTTGTTCATTATTGCATCATAGAGCACATCAAAGGCAGATTTGCACAGCATCCTGGTGAATTCGTTTCCTCTCTTACTATCATATCCCTCTGTTGCCTGGGCACATGCGTCACAGACAGAATTTTTGACAATTGCCTCTGGCGTTCCGTCCATGAAATAAGCGTCAATTACTGCCATGTCTGCAAGGAATCTCTCGTCTTGCAAGAGTTTTTTCTTTCCATCAAATTTTAGTACACAATATGTTGTCATCTCTGCACCTGTTCCAAATGTAGTTGGGATGAGTATCTTTGGAATCTTCATTTCCATTCCTGCATATTTTGCAACATCAAGTGAACTTCCTCCTCCAAGGCCAATTATTGCAGATGGATTCTTTGGCTTGAATTCTGTCATGACTTTATTTACTGTTTCAATTGATGGTTCAGGCTCTACTTTGTCATATAGCATATAATCTTGAATCTTCATTCTTGCAAGCCACTTGGCTGATACATCCGGTGGTGCGGTTGTTACAACAAGGGCGTTTTTTGGATATTGCGTCTCAGATAAAGCATCTTTGCCGAAATTAATTGTCTTTGGCATTCTAACTGTATTCATAAAAAAACTACGTCTCCTACAATTATTATACTATTGCCTTGGTTCTGCCTAAATGTGAAATTGGGTTTTCTTTGTTATTATTATGACACTGATTGTGGATACTGCAATAATCATTCCTGCTAGTGGGCCAAACTCTGGTACTGATGGGCCAACAACAATTGTGAAACTTGCAGTCTCTGGAGGTATGGGCTGGAACAATATTCCTTGAACCTCTACTATGACCTGATAAGTTCCGGCTGTTTGGAATTGCATGGGGATGCTAACTGCACCTTCTGTAGCAACATGACTTACAGGTATTCCAAATACCTGGTCATTACCTTGCATAACAGAAACTTTGTAATCGATATGAGGTTGTATTGCATTTTGTTTGTTGAGAAAACCGATTTTAAGCATCGTCTGGTCTCCTGGGTTTGGAGTTGTAGGACTGGTCTCAAAACTGACGTTTAGTGTGCCACCACTAGTTGGTTTTATGATTGGGTCTGCATATGCTGGAGCCATGAGGATTGTCATTATTGCCAATGTGCCTAGCACGCCAAATATTGATACTTTCACACCGTTTCTAGAACTTGGCACAATATGGCTTGGATCCTGTAATATATAAAAAAAGTGTAACAAAGGTAATGGACAACATTTTTTTAAATTGATAATAAAAAGACTCTAAATTGACCAAATATTGTTTATTGTATGGAGATAATAAATGATAATTAGAAATTTACAATCATTATCAACAAATTCTGCAAAAAAAGATGCCTTGTCCATAATTGAAGCAGGCCTTGCTGCAGCTAGTCCAAAAATCCATCTTGAGAAAATTATTAAAAAAAATACCTTGATTTTACCTGGGAAAAAGATCAGTCTTGAAAAATATTCACATGTGTTTGTTGTTGCAATGGGTAAGGCAGGTTATGCCATGGCAAGTGCCGTGAATTCTCTGACGCATGTTGATGGGGGAATAATTGTTGTCCCAAATAAACTCAAAATGATGGATAAAAAGTTCAAAGTAATTCGTGCAGGTCATCCAATTCCGAACAAAAACAGTCTTGTTGCCTCAAAAACTATTCTTGAATTTCTTGACAAGATTGATTCTGGAGACCTTGTAATATTTCTCATATCTGGTGGCACGTCTTCTCTAGTTGCCATGCCTGATGGAATAACACTTGGCGAAAAACAGGCAACAACAAATCTTTTGATAAAATGTGGTGCAAACATTCAAGAAATTAATTGCATTAGAAAACACCTGTCCAAGATTAAGGGAGGTAAATTGCTTGAACGCATACGATCGGATTCTGTATCTCTTGTCATGTCTGACGTAGTGGGAAATGATCTCACAAGTATTGCCTCTGGGATGACTTACTATGATAAAACAACGTTTACAGAAGCAAAAAAGATCCTCAAAAAATATCACCTTGAAAAACTTGTTCCAAAAAGTGTCTTGTCACATCTAGATCTAGGAGTACAAGGTAAGATTCCAGAAACCCCAAAGAAGGAAAAAATAAAGAATTATCTCATTGCAACCAACGACGATTGCCTTGACGCAATGAAATTACATGCAAAAGATCTTGGATATTCTACTGAAGTTCTTGCTGCTGTCTCAGGTGATACACAAGATCTTAGTTTTGATATCTCTAGGACATTTTCTGACAAGAAGATGAATTGTGTGATCTTTCGTGGCCAGAGTACTGTTGTTGTAACTGGAACGGGAAAAGGTGGGAGAAATCAGGAATTGGTCTTGCGTTGTGCAACTGATCTGTCAAAGAAAAAAAAGAATGCAGTTGTAGTGTCAGTTGGCACTGATGGAATTGATGGTGTAACAAACTATGCAGGCGCAATTTGGCAGTCAGATCAGAAAATAGACAAGATAAAACCATATCTTGACAAAAATAACTCGTATGGTTTTTTCAAAAAGCATGGTGGATTGATCTTGACCGGTTCCACTGGAACAAACTTGATGGATGTTGGTCTTGTACTACGAAAGTAACAACTTTGCCTTGTTCTTGCTTGGATCTACTAATTGATATCTGACATCTAGATCTCTTTGTTTAATTATCTGATCAATGAATTTCATTCTTCTTTCTATGAAAATGTCACCAGTCAATTTGTTTTTTGCAATACGATCAAACATTGATTTTTGATCCAGCATTACATTTACCATGTCTCCATTTCTGATAATGAATCTACCAATGCCCCAAAAAATTCCAACATGTAATGCAATGTACTTTGATTGTTCGGGTGTAACAATGTCGTAAAAATATTCTGCATGTACTCTACTCTCCTCAGATCTTGTCTGCGAATTTTCAATTATCCACGAGATCTTTTTTTGATCACCATGAAAAAAGTAAATGTGCTCCATGTCAACATATTTACCAAATATGTCAATATATTTTCTGTATACTACTGAATAAGAAAAATGAAAACTTGCTATCGTGCTAGAAGCAAATTCCTTCTTTACAAATATGGTGGATGAGCTTGTTGACTTTTCAGAATATGATCCAGAGCTTGCTGAAGGACTCAAATGGATTGATGGCGAGGCACAAAAAAGAGGAATCACATTTTATGAAATGGTGTTTCACGTATTGCACAGACATGATGTTGATTCTAAAGCAAAAGACTGGCTTGCAAATAGAAACTAGACCCATTGCTTGATTTATCAATTTGAATAATCACATGATTCATGGTATACGCTGGAATGATTTTGTGATACAAAAGTTGGGAGGGTTTTTCTCCCATAGCATACGTTGCTAAGGGTTTACCCATTTTACATTGTATGAAACATTTCCTGGAATCAATGTGTTCCATGAAACATTTTGTGTTGTCTGTGGTGCAAGATTACCTGGATGGCTTTCTTTTGCAGTCACTGTGACATCTTGGTTGGGGCCTACGCCATTGACACATGTGCCAAGTTGAAATCCTGGAGCGCTTGTGTCATACCATGTACTTCCACCAAGTGAGTTGCTCTGGGAGCTCTGACTAGGGGTGTGGATGGTAAATGTCACTGTGTATGATCTGTCGTTTCGTATCTGGAATGTCATGCCTGGGTTTGCTACTGGATCAAATGTTTTGTGTCCCACTGTTATTTTCATAGAAGTGATTGTTCCGTCATATCTATTGGAACATGTTGAGGGTGCCTGACCCATTGCAAATGCCTGGTTTGCTGTGATTCCAAATGATACAATCAAAATTGATGCAACCATTAGAGCAAACACATTCTTGCCGCGATTGTTTTTTGTACTAAATGTGTGTTTCAATATTACAATAATGTTTTTTGTATATGTAAGCACTTGGTGAATTTCTTCTATAGTTTGAGTACATTGTAAACGTAAATTATTTTTTTGAATTTTATTTTTTTTCGATGATGTGAGTTGAACTTACATCTGTGTCAGACGTTTCTCAATTGATACATATTCGCATCCTGACGGTCCACAGTATTTTCCAACGTAGACAGCTTTTGGCCTGTAAAGCATTGGCTTTGGCGCGGCTTCAGCAAACTTTTCCTCTATTATATGAGCAGTCCATCCTGACACTCGAGATACTGCAAATATCGGCGTGTTAAGATCCATTGGTATGCCAAGCATATAGTACACTGATGCGCTGTACAGATCAACGTTTGGAAAAATGTCTGAGCTTTTGATCTTTTTCATCTCTTCTTCTGTAATTTCCTCGACTCTTTTTGTAATGCCATACCATGGCAGTCCTGTTTTTTCTGCTAATCTTCTTGAAAGCTCTCTGAGAACTTCAGCCCTTGGATCAAATGTCTTGTATACCGCATGACCCATGCCCATTATTTTCTGGCTCTTTGCAAGTTTGTCTTTTATCCGCTGCTCTACCTTGTCCTCAGAACCAATCTCAAGTAACATCTTCATCACCTGAAAGTTTGCACCTCCGTGTAGCTCACCACTTAGTGCACCAACAGCTGCACTTACTGCCGCATACATGTTTGCACGCGTTGATGCAACTTCTCGTGCTGCAAATGTGGATGCGTTAAAACTGTGTTCTGCATGTAATATCAGGCAAATGTCAAAAATCCTTGCAGCCTCTGTATCTGGTTCTTTTCCTGTAAGCATGTATAGAAAGTTGCCTGCATGATTTAGCTTTTTTGATGGCATGACTATTTCTTTGTCATTTCTAATCCTGTCCCAACATGCTACAATGATTGGAATCTTTGAAATCAAATTGATTGCTCTATTGTAATTTGTGACCCTGTCATCTGATTTTTCTGTGTCATGGACTGCCATCATGGATACTGTAGACTGGAGAACATCCATTGGGTTTGCAGTCTTGGGTATGTTTCTTAGTGTCTTCTCTAAACCCTCTGGAATCTCACGGGTTGCTACCAATTGCTCTGAGAACGATTCCAATACCTCCTTTGTTGGCAGGTCATCGTTGAGCAAAAGACACGATGTCTCCTCAAAGGTTGATTTTTTTACCAAGTCTAGAACATCATAACCTCTATAGATCAGCTTTCCATTGACACCGTCTATTGCAGAAATCTTGGTATCTGCGACTTCGATGTTTCGAAGGCCAATGTTCTTTGTCTGCACGGGATACAATGGGAAAAATACGTATTAAATTATTGCTAATTTGTAAATAAAAAATTAAGCAGTTGGTCTAATCTAACAACTTTGGCAATTATAGCAAAATTTATCATGATTTTTAGTAGCAATGAGCCAATGGGATGACGAATTTGTCCGCATGGTGGACAGTTTTGTAGTAGAGACAAAAGACCCTAGAGTCTTGCAAGAGATTTCTGATCTTGATAGGGAGTCTAGACTACTTGGAATCTCGTTTTATGACATGTACTGCGTAGTGTTGCAGGATGTCAAGGGGCATCAAACCTTGGTTGCAGAATTTAAAACATACATGAGCTTGAAGAAAGCCAAGCCTGTTTTTTAGTTTAAATGAGGGTTGCAAATCTCGTCAATAATCCATGGCAAGAACTAGAGTTGTTTGTCTTTCTCATAAAGAAGATGCCGATGGCGTCAGCTCTGCATCGCTGATACGAAAGGCATTTGGCGGAGAAACAAAACTGGTCGATTATCCTGGACTGATGAATGAACTAGAGGTACTAAAAAACGATGAAAAACTAAAGACATTATTTATCTGTGACCTTGGACTGAGCAAATCAAACCAGGACCAGTTCGTAGAACTGCTCAAGGCATTAAGAAAAAACAAAGTTTCCATTACTTACATTGACCATCACGATATCGAAGATCCAATAAAAAAGAAGATCAAGGCATTAAAGGTAAAACTGATTCACACTATTAACGAATGCACAACAGTACAGGTGTATAATGCATTCAAGTCAAAGCTGTCTGATTACGGTTCATTTCTTGCAGCATGTGCTGCAGTGACTGATTATATGGAAGACAGGCCAATTGGCGCTGCACAATTGCAAAGATTTGACAGACAGTTTGTTCTTTTGGAGGCAACAGTTCTTACATTTACAATTACCAGTCATCAAAAAGATCCAGAATTTTTGTTATATCTGGTCGATGAGCTAAGTGAATCAAAATATCCACATCAGATTAACAATACATTTGAGTTTGCAAGAATCCAGGCAGAACGAATCTCTGGTGTCATACAAAAAGTCAAAGACAACATGAAGAAGATGAAAAACCTTTCTTACATGGAAGTTACAGATTCTGGTGCAAGCATGGCAGTAAACTTTGTTTTAGGATTGTCTGGAAAAGAAGTCGGGGTTTCATACAAATTGCGAGAAGAGCAAAGAATCTATGCTGTATCAGTCAGAGGAGCAAAATCTTGCAAGGTACATCTTGGCAGAATTGTAAACCAGTTGGCAACAGAGCTTGGTGGTTCTGGTGGAGGACATGACAAGGCATGCGGTGCAGTCATACCAAAAGCAAAGATTGGCATGTTCTTGAAAAAATTTAATTCAAAACTCAAATAGTCTCTGCAATCAAATCAATTTCTACTGCAGAATTCAATGGCAGGCTTGAAACACCTAGTGCAATTCTTGTATGCTTTCCTTTTTCTCCAAAGATTTCAAAAAGCAGGTCAGATGCGGCATTGATTATTTTTGGATGCTCGTAAAATTCTGGAGAGCTGTTGACAAATCCTGAAACTCTGACAATCTTTGATATTTTATCTAGTGTACCAAGTTCTGCTTTTAGCTGAGCCAAAACATTTGTTATGCATAACTTGGATGCCTTTTGGGCATCTTCAACTGATATGCTTGTTGGCACTTGGCCCTTGAATTGCACCTGGCCATCTTTTATTGGAATCTGTCCTGATACAAAGACCAGATTGCCTGTCCTTACAACCGGAATGTATGAACCTGCAGGCTTGGGAGGTGTTGGAAGTGTTATGCCTAGTGACTCTAGTTTTTCTTCAATCATGGTATCATCTTTTACATGACTTGATTTTATATGTTCATATAACATGTCACGCAAAACCAAATCTATGGACAAAAAGTCTCATGGCGAGGAACTCAAAAAAGAACTCGACATTTTGATATCAAGAATAAATGCGTTAGAGGCATCATCAACTGATAAAGAAAAAAAATCACTTATGGGTGTACTAAAAGTACTTGTAGAAAATCAAAAACACTTTGTTGACGAGTTTGAACATCTCAAAAAAGCATTAGATCTGATGATGGTACAGATCTTCAAAATGGACCAAGCAAAAAACAGACCCTGACCCAGGTTTTTGTGTCCAGAATCATTGCAATAAAAGATTAAATTCAGCCCCCAATTGTTGGGAAACAAATGTCTCATCCTACAGCACCATCAGACAGCTCAAAACCCGTTCTAAAAGACAAGAATCCTCATAATTATAGAAAAGTTGGCTATTCCATGATTGTAATTTCAGTATCGCTAGTTCTCATAGGCTTGCTAGTATGGGCAATAGGTGGCAATTATCATTTTTCAGGGGATATTATGGCAAAACAAGAGATTGACTCCATGACACCAAAGAACGGTTACACTATAGTTGTCTTTGATTATACACAACCAATTGGTGCCAAGCTCAAACTCTTGGATTCTGCAAGTACAATTGACGATGCCAAAAAACTACAAAAACAGTATACTCCGGACAATGCTGGTCAGAAAGGCCAAGTCTTAATTTTTGGTAAATCAATTCAAAATAATACAAATTCAATCTCTCTTGCTGAGGTATATGCCATGACTCCTACATCTGGATATGATGTAGTCTCTTTCAATACTGTAATGCCTGTAGGTGCACGACTTGCTTCACAAACACTTGATTCGTTATCGGGTGCAGCAATGAATGACTCTGCACGATACAGTTCTGCAAATGTAGACACCCAAGTACAAATACTTACTCTAACTTCGTCATTTGATGACAACTTGAAGCAGATACTTGGCGCAAACTATGATCCTATGTTGGTAACAGATAACATTAATCAAATAAAGTCCATGCCATCAAAAATGATTCCACCGCCACCCACTCCAGTTGTACCAGTGGTACCAGTTAATGCTACCAAGACAACTAGTCTACAAAATACAACAATTACTACTAATGCTACTGCAAAAATAACAAATAGTACAGGTATACAACAAGTAAATTCAACAAGCAAATCGTCTGGTCTAGCAGCAGGTACTGGAGATAGCCTTTCAATGGCCGCACATGTAACTACAACTAGTTCATCAAATAATACCGCAACTACATCCAACACTACATCTTCTAATCATACAAAAACAGTATCTCTTTCAGAAAATCTTGCAGTAAATTCTACTTCTAAATAAAACCTAAATCAATTCATCGTCAATTTCTTCAATAGGCTCTAAAAATTGCGTACAAGTACAAGTACTTACAAGGCACTTGCCAAATTTTACAAGCGATTTAGATTCTTGGGATGGTATGTGCGCATCACTTGTATGGTGACATCTCTTGCAATTCATGTTTGAACCATTTTCTAGTTTTCTACTTGTACTATGCCTTTTGAAATGAGCCACTGGATACTTTGTACAAACTCATCATCGGTGGTCTGACCATCTGCCCACATGCCGGTGCTATGCTTTAACCATGTGGGAATTGTTTGGGAGGAACTGGCTCCTGAAACGCCATGTGGTACATGCATTACTCCCTTTGATATCAAATACTGGATTGCATTGGTAAATTCCGAGTCTTGCAGATCTCCCTGAGACCAACTTTTTGCAGTGGTTTTAATCCACTTTGGTATTGAAACATTACTACTTTTGATTCCATCCGAATCTGAGTTTATCATGTTGGTACTTGTCAGCTTGTCTGAGAAATCAACAATCACCGGATTTCCACTAATTGTGACAATTGACGAATAATGCTCTTCTAACAAAATGCCTGTCTGGATGTCGTATACGATCTTTGATGTACTGTTTTCACTAGAATAGAATGCAACTATGCTGGTTCTCTTGAAACCATTAAACTCTGTAACTATTGGGGTAATTGATGTATCCGACTTGTTGTATTGAACCGGTGATGCCAGAACTTCAAGAAATGGTTTTACTTTGCTTGTATCTTGGCCAATGTGTGCAAAACCTGTTTCCACGTTTAGAACCAATGTAGTATTTTGAGTTTTGTTAGTATCTGATTGACTCTGTAATACCTTGATGTTACTTGCATTTACCATGTCTCCGAAAATATACGTCTGGGAACTATTGATGTTTCTTGCTGTGATACTATACTTTAGCATGTCACCTGGGCTAGCACAAATGGTGTGTGGTTTACATGCATTATCTTGTTGGGCAAATGCCGGTACTTCAGATATTGTAATCCCTAGTGCAGAAATTGCCAAAATCAGAAAAACTGATGTAAATTTCATTGCGTAAATATTATACAAAAGGCAGGTAACATTATTCTTTCTGTTAAAGAGATCAATACAAATACTGTAATTTTCTTGTATGATATTGTATTGTCAAACAACCTGATAAAAGAATCAAGTCCGTATCTTTTACAGCATGCAGAAAATCCGGTCCAGTGGTATGCATGGGGAGAAGAAGCGCTAGAAAAAGCAAGGCAAGAAAACAAACCCATCTTTCTTAGTGTGGGGTATAGTGCATGTCACTGGTGTCATGTTATGGCTCATGAATCCTTTGAAAACGAAGAGATTGCCAAGGCAATGAATGAGAATTTTGTTAACATCAAAGTAGATAGAGAAGAAAGACCTGACATTGATGATATATATCAAAAGGTCTGTCAGCTAAACACTGGCAGCGGGGGTTGGCCACTCAGTGTATTTTTAACTCCTGACCAAAGACCTTTTTATGTTGGCACGTATTTTCCGCCTCTTGACAGTTATGGAAGACCTGGATTTGGAAGTCTTGTATTACAGCTTGCGCAGGCCTGGAAAGAAAAACCTGACAATGTAGAACAAGCCGCAGAAAATTTTGTTAATACTTTACAAAAAACAGAATCAGTTGCACTTGATTCTAAACTTGAAAGATCAATCATTGATGAGGCCGCAGTAAACCTATTGTCAATTGCAGACAATACCAATGGCGGATTTGGTCAAGCTCCCAAGTTTCCAAACGCATCAAATCTGTCCTTTATGCTACGATATTCTAAATTGTCTGGAATTGTAAAATTCCAGGAATTTGTTTTCAAGACTCTGAGCAAGATGGCAAATGGTGGAATGTATGATCAACTTGGTGGTGGATTTCATAGATATTCTACTGACTCTAGGTGGCTTGTGCCACACTTTGAAAAGATGCTCTATGACAATGCACTATTGCCACCAGTGTATGCAGAGGCATACCAGATCTCAAAGGATCCACGATATCTTGAGGTGATAAATGACACATTACGATATGTTCTGGAACACATGACATCGCCTGAAGGCGGATTTTATTCTGCACAAGATGCCGACTCTGAAGGAGAAGAAGGAAAGTTCTATGTCTGGAAGAAAAAAGAGATTCAAGAAATACTGGGAAAAGATTCTGACGTCTTCTGCCTGTACTATGACGTGACAGATGGGGGAAACTTTGAGGGCCACACGATTTTGTATAACAGCATGAACCTATCTTCAATAGCATTTCACTTTGGCAAGAGCGAATCTGAAATACGACAAATTCTAAAGCAATCACGAGAAAAACTCTATGCCGTAAGATCAAAGCGAATACCTCCTGGAAGAGATGACAAGATAATGACAAGCTGGAATTCCCTCATGATTACTGCCTTTGTCAAGGGGTACCGTGTGACTGGCGAACAAGACTTTGTCCAGTCTGCCAAAAAATGTATTGAATTTATTGAATCTAGGCTGATAAAAGACGGTGAACTGCTTCACACTTACAAAGATGGCCAGTCAAAGCTTAGGGCATATCTTGACGATTACGCCTATTTTGTAAATGCATTGCTTGATTATTTTGAAGTCGAGCCATCAAAAAAATATCTAGACCTTGCAGTATACTATGCAAATTACCTACTTGATCATTTCTGGGATGCAACTAAAAAGAACTTTTTCTTTACTGCAGATAATCATGAAAAACTGATCATAAGGACAAAGAACATCTATGACTTGTCCTTGCCATCTGGAAACTCTGTTGCAGCAGGGGCCATGCTGAGATTATACCACATCACACAAGAAAAAAAATATCTTGATGTGTCAATCAAAGTGATGGAGTCACTTGCTGTGCTGGCTGCAGAAAATCCATTTGGGTTTGGGCAGCTACTGAATACAATATATGCATATTTGAAAAAGCCAGTAGAGATTACAATGATAAATACAATAAACACTGACGTGAAAAATTATCTTTTGAAAAAATTCATCCCTGAGGCAATTCTTGTCATGATTTCAAAAAAAGAGGATCTCGAATCACTAAAAGGTTTCCAGTTTTTTACAGGCAAGGAATTTGATGATACAAAAACCAAGGTCTATGTCTGTAGAGATTTTACATGTTCACTTCCTCTTGAAACTGTACCTGAAATCGAAAAACTAGTCTAGATCTTTTTTATGTTTATTTCTAGTCTCTGACCTACGGCAGGACTACCCATTCTCTCATACCTACGTTTTGGCATTGTAATTGTAATCGATGTCTGGGCATAACTCTTGATTGCAATTGTTGGCTGGGCCTGAAGTATTGCTTCTATGAATGGAGCAATCTGGTCTCGTAGTTCTGGGTCTAATTTCTGGTTTATTGCATCAAGCATGAGTTGTTTCTGTGAGACTGGCTCTGTCTGGACATCTTCTGTCAGTGTCAACTGGACTGTTTGACCGTTGTCAACTAGCTGTTGAATTTGATAATGAATCAACTCTGACATTGAATTATCGTTGAAAATGTTGCAATTTAACTTTTCACAAACCTTGTTTTCTATCTTGAAGACTGGCTGTTTCCATTGTCTGCCAAATATTGGAGTCCACTGACAAATTCTCTATCTGACATCTGTCCTGCCGACCATAACCATGCATCTGTTTTTACCCAATCTGGAATCTTGCCAGAGTGGATGCCACTTGACTGACTGGATGGGATTTTTACTATATTTTGGCTAACCAAAAACTGGAGTCCGCTAGTAAACTCGTCATCTGAGATCAAACCCTGTGACCACCATTTCGCATTGTTTTTCATCCATGTTGGAATCTGTAATGTGGTGTTAATTTTTTGATTCACTGTATCTGGTTTCACACTTGGGGTTTCTATGGTAAAACTTGTAAAATCAAAATCTCCTGTCACGGGGTTGATAAGCTCGGCAACATACTCTCCATTTTTTTGATACTTGTCACTTGACAATATTGTAGAATTTAATCCAGAGATTCCAAAGTTTTCTATCATGGTATTGTTGGAATCAATCACTAGAATCTCACCAAATGGTTTTTCTGTAAACGCGCCAGTGTTCATGTCTAGTATTATGTTCTCACCTGGCTTGTATGATTTCTTGTCTGTACTCAATTGGTGGGTCATCTGACGTTTTGGTTCCACCTGATTGTCAAACCCACCATCTCCGTATATTGATTTTATCTGTGAAATGTCAAGTGCTGTGATATCGTAATGTTTTACGCCAAGAACTGTTACGGTATCAATCATGATTGACGGCATGTCTTCTAGTCCATTTATGATATTGTGTAGTCTGTCACTTGGTAAAATATAATGCCCTAATCCAAACGAGTGGCCAATCTCATGTCTAATTGTAGAATCTAACTGTGTGTTTGTTGCTATACGTCCAGTATAGTATGGCATGTCTACGAAGGTATAGTATTCTTGGTTGTCTTGGAACCATTCTTTTTTGACCCAGTTTGGTTGAACATCGGAATAGTAAATTTCAATATTGGTCTTGCCTGTTTCAAAATTTGGAATTGTTATGCCTGTTGCAATAAATCCGTTGGGGTCTTTTTGTGGCTCTGGATAATAGTTTATTGTTATGTCACACTTTGTATAGTCAAAATTATTTTTCTCTGAAATCAAGACCTTGATTAGATTGATATTCCAAACTAGGTGCTTTCCCAAACCTTGGTTGAGTTTTGTCTTCCAGTCAATTACTGCATATTCTGTTTCATCTAAAAGCTGTTTTCCAATGGTTGGAAAATTTGGATTTGCCTGTGGTTCAATGGCACAAATTGTTGGGCCATGCTGGACCCTGATTGGCATCTGTTGGAAATAACCTGTGGCAAAGGCAGAGTTTGGAAGTACCACTAGGCCTGCAAAAACTATGGCAACGATTAGGATTGCCTTTTTCAAAGTGTCATGCCTTGGCATCAAGTATGCTGCGTTTTATCTGGGCAGCCCTTGTCTTTATCATCTGGGTAAACTCTTGTGTGTCCTCAAGCACTGGTTTTTGTTTTTGGTTTTGGTATGCCTGGAGAAAGCCCGAATAGATGCAGCCAACTATGATCCCAAATGCGTTTGCATTTACATCCTCGATCTCATCAGAATATGTCATTGCAATCTGTTTGTATGATGCTGCCTCGCTGATATAGTAATCAATTAGACTGTCGATGAATTTCTTTGTTGTACTTGGAATCACGAATAGATTTTCCATGCATTGTTTATAATGTTTGATTTTTGTAATTTCCTGTCTTAGATCTGTTGTAATTAGAGTAGTTGCAAACTAAATTTGACCACATGCATTTTTGAAGAGTTGACCCAAGAGGTCAATCATGCCAATCGAAGTAAATAGAGTAAACAAAGAATGCCCAAAGTGTAAAAGTCCTACTATATTTAACACTGGAAAAGAGTACTTTTGTGGCAAGTGTCTTGCAACACTGAAGATAAATCAGGTAGCAGAAAAAATTACTGCATAGTATCATGTGGACAATCGATTTAGAAGACGAATATTTTAAGATCTACGATGACCGCAAAACACTTGCTGGTTATTTTGCACCAGAATATGGTGACATACAGCCAGAAGACAAGGCCCCTCAAGTCATACAAGATATGATAAAAAACCATGATCCGATAAAAGGTGGTTACATGATGTTGCCTCTTGTTAAATTTGGAATATTCGAAGATGGTAAGGAGATGAGCCTTGATTATGTTGATCAACAACTCCGTGAGGTTCACAACAGAATACTTGCCTGGAAAAACCTACTTACTGAAAAAGGAATTGCACATCATAAAATCTTGATATCCCACACAGACCATGACATGCTAAGTATTACACTTGGAATAATTTTTCCATCTCCTGTACCACTTGAAAAAAAAGAGATACTTGGCAATCTTGGAAGCATCTTGGATTTTGCACATCAAAAAGGTCTATTGTGAGCCACTAGATTTTGCAGTCTCATAGGACTGGAGGGCATTCATCTCATACTGGAATGACTGTTGCAACAACTGGTCTGATTTTGCACTTGATGCATTGTTTCCTGTGACTATCCATTCTCTTAGGGTCTCGTCGCTTTCAATCTGTGTCTGAGTTGATAGTTTGAATAACTGCAACGACGGCTTGAACAATTCTGGCGCTTTTAGGTTTTCATAGCGCGGAAGTATATTTTTGACTGCTAGTATGTGTTCATCAGTTATCTTTAACATCTGTTCTTTTGAAATCTGACCATTCTTGTATTGTGTGAGATGTTGGTCAAAAACCTGGGTCTCATTTTTTAGGTCTGACTGGATCTGTGCAAGTTGGTCTCCAAATCTCTGACCTGAAATAGTTGTCTGGTCTAGGTAATAGTTGACAAGTATGACAATTATCACTATGGCTACTCCAGAGCCTATTGCAATTGGCATGGTATGACTTTTACCTGGAGCCTTTTTTCGTCTCACAACAAAGCCAGTGGTTAATATGAAATAAATCTATTTGACACAAAAATAATTTTACGTTTTAAACAATTGATTAATCGCTACATTGTTGTCATCCATATCTAAAAGCTCTGCAATTTTTTGATAATATTCTATGAACTGATCACCTTTTTTGGTTAATTTGTAACGTAGAGTTTTCTTGTTGTATTTTAAAAGTCCCTTGTCTTGGAGTATCTGAAGATAATTTACTAATAATGTGTATGATAAAAATGCCTTGTACATTATCTGGGTTTTTGATGCACCTGTTCTTGCTGCTTCTAAAATTGCTTTTACAATGTCAACATGTTCTCTATATTTCATGATTATGCACTCGACCATGTCCTTGCCGCATTTTGGAATAAAATGCTTGACTATACCAGAATTCCACACTAGTGTATAGTGACACGAATATTTCAAATTTGATGATTTCCTGCTAAATTTTCTAGTTGAATCTTATCGAACAAACGTCCTTGATTGTGTTGATTCTTTTTTTGTGGCAAGAAAACTGACAATTCCAATTATTGCAATTGCTGCAATCTCAAATAATATCCAGTCTTCTCTTGGGAATTCAATTATCTTGTTTACAAATGGTGTAAAGATTGGAAATCCATATTCTGTTGAAAATATGTCATATGATATGTGGGTAAGTATGCTTGTTCCAACTATGGCTCCTAGTCGATAGTCATTTTTATGAAAAAGAATCATTAGAACAATCACGGCAACGATTGCAAACGTGATAGAATGACCCATCCTTGGTATTCCATCTACATGTAACAGGCCAATCAGATGATCAGAGTCTATCAGAACTGCAAGAAATCCTCCTAACAGTATGTATCTGACTCTGAGTGTTACTATGGCTGCAACAACGCCCCATGCAAAATGCCCAGTGATTTCTTTCAAGTTTAGGCCGCCATGCTCTATTGGGTTTGTCAAGATGATCTTGTCAGGTAGTATTGTGCTTACAAGTGAGAAACCTGCAGCCAGGGAACAGTAAACCGCAGAGACTGCTATTACAAATAACACGTCCTTTTTTTCTAGTTTCAATTATTGGTAAATGAAAAATGTCTGGCTATGTAAAAATCTAGTCTATGTATTTTCCTTCTGCATCTGCCTTTAGTTCTATTATCATTATGCTGCCGCTTATGTACGAGTCATTTCTTGTTGTCCTTACTCGTCCAACCTCGATGTGGTATGGATACACATCTACTACTACTGTTCCAACCTTTACGTCTGATGGCGCATCTGTTATAGTAATGTCTTCTTTTTTAACTCCGTAATCTACCAGCTTTTTTATGCAATGATCAAGCAATGGTTGAGGCAGGCCATGATTTATTGCCCAAACTGTGCCCTCGTATTCAATTTTGTCCAACTAGTAGCACTCTAGTTTACCGGTATAATTATCATACTCTGAATAGATAAAACTGCCAGAATGGGCATTCAAGTAACCGTTTCAAGTTGTGGCTTTGAGGGTCATGGTACTCATAACCTGGGATAACGAACGGATTTTTTGAGATAATATGGTATCAAACTCCTGAGAATTTTTTGCCTGTATCTCTGCTATCACATCATAGGCACCAAATGTGACATGGGCGTTCTTGACCTGTGGTATGGTCTTGAGCTCTTCAATTATGTAGTCTTCTGCACCTAATTCGCAATTGATTAGTACAAATCCCTTTTCCACTATATTCTCATCCTGTTTACGTTACTTAACTTTTTGTCTGTTTCTCTGAAATGATATTTACTTTGTCATGTTCTGGATTCTTGGGTCGTAGCATATTGGAAAATATGGCTTGAGATTACTGTTACACGAGTCATTGATGATATTTTTTGAATCAAGGCATATTGTTTGGTTTAACATTTTACTATAACACTTGTCTAGAACTGTCTGAAGCCTGCTATTTTGCTCGTCTATTTGTGTTATTATGGCAGAATTTAGGCCCATGTTTGCTATCTGTTGTAATCTGTCATCACTACATGCAGATGCAGGACTAGAGTGGCACAGGCTCATCACCTGTCTTGCTGTAGTGGCACATGTTGTGATGGAATCATTTCCACTTGCCTTGGAACACATGTCAATAAATGACAAGACTTGGTCTTGGAAATAATTTGAATCAATGGAACTATAGTTGATATTTTTTGAAATTATCTTGTCAATTCTAGGATCAAAGCATGCCTGGATTTTATCAAATTTTTTAGTAGAACACTCTTGCTTTAGTTCCATCATTGTTGGTTGGCATGAAGAAATATCTGATTTGACACACAAGTTTACCAAGTGAGAAATTGAGCTATTCAGATCATGTGACGCTTCATTAATCTGATTCTGGGCAGAGACTATTTTGTAGTCTACTGTGTCTAGAAACTGGTCAATTCTTGGGTCCTTGCAAATTTCTGCATCAGAATACACTTGCTTGTTACACTCTTGCTTTAGGTTGGAAATTGACGTCTTGCATCTTGTCAGGCTGTCAAGGCTCTGAAATTGCATACAGTCATTTACAAGATTTAGATTCTGTGTGTTATACTGGGAAGCAGATTTTGTAACACTTGATTTCTCATCCTGTCCAGTCATGTAATAAAATTCAATGTCTCCAACAATTGCAATCACAAATACCGCAATGGCTGCAGATATCAAATACATAATTTTGCGCATGCCGTAATCATGATATCGCGATATATTGCAATTTGTACTTATAGTAATAAAACAGCACAAATCTATACGAATAAAACCATAGAAAAGAAACATGATACTTGAGCGCGTCAGGCAACAGCACTACAGAATATCCGTGCATTTCATGTCATACGAACTGTTGTAAAGAATATACAATATTTGTCAACGCGCACGATATTTACAGGCTTGTAACAAATCTTGGAATACCACCACAAAGTTTTCTTGAGATTTACGGTGCAAAGGATTTTGATCTTGGTATCAAAGTAAAAGAAGGTCTGGTAGACCTTGCCCTGAAACAGCAAAATGGAGCATGCATGTTTCTTGTAGAATCAAAAGATATTTTCAGATGTACGGTAAACGAATTCAAACCTGGGGTGTGCAAATCATATCCATTTCAACTCAAGGATGGGACACTGATTCAGATGGATGATAAAATGTGTCCAGTTGACTGGGATACAAAAGAATTTGAAGCAATGATGGCAATTCATCTCAAAAAAGACGAGTCAGAATGGAAGTTCTACAATGATCTTATTCTGGAATGGAATGCAAAGCATTGGATAAAAAAACCACTAGATGAATTTCTAAGGTTTATCTTGGATAAAGTATCACTTTCTCTAAAAATAAATGATTGATTCAGATTCAGTGCTTTCTGTTTTAAGAAATGGGTAACAGGTGCTTTTCATGTCGTAAAAATTTCAAGCCAACGAAGGGATTTGGACCCTCGACCTTCTGATTACAAGTCAGATGCTCTAGCCAGGCTGAGCTACGTTGGCATTAGGTTATGGACTTTGGAAGGTGGTTTAAAATGTTATCCCACTTGAAAAACGATCTGATTTTCTTCTACTGGGGACATTCCATGTCACCATACGAAATTTATATCCTGATCTGCTGGTTTTGGTATTGACAGACACAGAAAAAAAATGTAATATCTGTGGAAGCGAGTTTGAAAATTCCGATAAACTAGAACAGCATAAAAAAGAATCACACCAAGAAAAATCTCGGGAAAAACCTCAAGTTTCTAAATCTTCAAGATACAAGGCCACTGGAATTGCTGCTGCCATTGCAGTTGCAATCATAATTGTTGTATATTTTTCAGACAGTACAACTTCCATTGGAACTGTACAGGGAGTAGAATGTGATCCATTAGAAGGAACGATTTTTCACATTCATGCACATCTTGACATTATTGTAGATTCAAAACATGTCATAATTCCTGCAGGGATTGGAATAAAGCCAAACGAGTGTCTCTATTGGCTTCACACTCATAACACCTCAGGTGTCATACACATAGAATCCCCGCAACAAACTACCTTTACTCTAGGTCAGTTTATCCAAGTCTGGGATAACACCCCTGGCATCTCACCCAAGTTTGAAGAGATGACTCATGGTGACAAGAATATTCGAGTCTTTGTAAATGGTACTGAGGTAAAGGACAACTATGCAAACATAAAACTTGATGCACATGATGAAATTGCTCTGGTATCTGGAAACGTACCTCAATCAATTCCATCATCTTACGAGTTTGGTGGACTGTGAGTTGTATTAAAATGCAAAAAATCAACACCAAAAAACTAAGACCTGACACATCACTTGTCAAGAGCAAAAAAAGATATTTTGTAGGGGATGCATGGTTAAGCGACATTTCAGTTAAACTACAAATCAAAGGGGAAAAAGCATATCTTGCAAATTTCAGTAACGGTGCAAGAACCAAGGTACACTATCATCAGGGCGGACAAATACTTGTAGTGACAAGAGGACAAGGAATGCTTGTCATATACAAAAAAGCCAACATAAACAAGGATACTGTAAAAATAACAAAGCTCTCACAGTCAAGTCTTGGAGAAGGTGACGTGGCTTTTATTCCAAAAAATACATTACATTGGCATGGTGCATTAAAAGGAAAAAACTTTGCTCATATCGCACTTAACATATTTACAGAAAAAGCAAAAGAGGCAGAGACGATATGGTATGAATCTGATTTTGTATCATATGCCACAAAAATAAAGTAACTAGTGATTGTATCCTGATGCAACCAGTACAGTCCAGGGAAATGTGATACTACTATCTTTCTCATATCTTGCCGCATTTTTCCGAGCATCTTGTTTTATCTTGTTCATTACCTCGTTACCATGACTTTCTAGCTTGGACCAAATGGAATTGGCAGTAGAGTGCATATAGTCATCCCAGTACTCATCAAAGGTTCCTGGCTTGTACACAAAATCATGCCTTACAACTGAGACGCTCTCAAATCCTGCCTTTTCAAGCTCTAGCTGTAAATCCCTGGGATTGCCAAATCTGTGCACAGTAGGTGTTCCAATTGGTCTTATGTCTGGAATGTATTCTAGGATGGGTTTCATTATGGTACTAAAATATGGCACGTCTTCTGCCAGACCGTGCACTGCAACAGCTAGCATGCCTTTGTGATTTAGAATATTTTTGATTGATACCAGAACCTTTTGGGTGTCTGGGAAAAACATCAGTCCATACTGGCATGTAACTTTATCAAACTTGAAATTAAATCCAATATTTTCTGCGTCCATTTCTAAAAATATGGAGTTTTCAAAAGCAATCGATCCTCTTGCTATGTTCAGTGCTGTCCTTGATAGATCAATTCCAACCAAGAGCCCATTTGGACCTAGAACTTGCGAAATCTCTTTTGAAACAACGCCGGTTCCACAAGCCACATCTAGCATCTTGTCATCTGGTTTGATGTTTGCCATCTTGACAATCTCTGTAGTGGATCTAAACGGCCCAATTTTTTTATCTGCCCAGTTGTAATGATATTCAGAAGCTACAGTATTCCAATTTGCCTTGGTAGTTATCTTGTACTGAGTTGGATCAAAAACTGGTTTCATTTTCTTGTGGTCTTGCTCAAAGCTTAAATTGATTGCACATGAACGCATTTTATGCCTTCCTTTAAAGTCAATGTAATAATTGAAAACAAACCCGAAATTGTAGACCCAGAGGGTGATACAATCTTGAACGACTTGATTCTAAAGGACAAAAAAACAAGTATCAAAAAAGTCCGTTCAGCCAAGATGCTCAGGTTTGTAATTGATGCAAAAAACAAGGAATCTGCAGAAAAAACAGTACTTACGATATGCAATCAATTTAGAATATTCAATCCTCTTGTAAGCAAGGTATCAGTTGAGACGCTAGGCGCCTAGCCGCTTTTAATCACTTTTCTATTGAGGGCTGTAACGTCGTCTAATGCCCCGTCTATGAGCAGTTTACTTCGCAAGTATTTTGCAAGGTCAGTCTCTGTTATGATTCCCACTAGGTTGTTGTTGTCTAGAACTAGTAGTCTTCGTACACTCTTGTTTAGCATCTTTTGAACTGCATCCTCTATCTGTGTCATTGGCTCTACCCATCTAAAGTTGGGTGACATTATTTCTGATAATGGCACATCCGCACTTTTTCTATCAGTTGTAGATACCTTACGGGCAAGGTCTCTTTCAGTCACAAGTCCAATTGGCTTGCCGCCTTGAACTACAACAAGTGAGCTTATGCCCTTTTCTGCAAAAAGTAATGCTACATCCTTTGCAGTCTTGTCGTGTTCTATTGTGATTACAGTTCGAACCATGATGTCGCGAACTAGACCCATAGCTAGTACCAAAGAATATTAGAATAAAAACGATTCCACTCTTTTTGAAAATAAAATCGTATGAAAAATATGAATATTTTTTCTGAATCTAGTATTTTTTATTCTTATTTTTTGTAATGCAAAACTAAAATCTCAAGGCAAGTTTCTGTACGGGTTTCTCTTACGGCGCTCTAACTCGATCAAAAGTTTAGTCAACGCAAGTCCTGTGATGAATCCGCCAACGTGGGCTGCAAATGCTATTGAAAGTGATGCGACAGAACCAATGAATACATAAAGTACTTGGATTGCAAGCCAATAGTATCCTCTGATATCTCCAAGTGCTGCAGAGATTCCAAGAATGCCTGATATTGCACCTGATGCTCCTATGAGTACAGAGTATCCGTTTCCAAGTATGTATACAGCAATGATTCCATGAAATAGTGCTCCGCCAAGTCCTGCCAACAGGTATAGCACGATAAATTTTGGCCTGCCAATTGATCTCTCAGCAAATCCACCCATGTATGCCAGTGCAAAGAGGTTAAATGCAATATGGGCAATGCCTGCATGAATGAACATTGAGGTAAATAACCTCAAAATGCCGTCTAGAAGATATCCTTCCTTGAACAATCCATTTGGAACAAACCCATAGTTTGAAATTATTGAATTCTGGGTGTTGGTAAATACTCCATATGCAAAAACTAGAATGTTTACAACAACTAGGGTTGTGGTAACAGGAGGCAGCGTTCCTAACTTTAACATCTGGTTTTGAGAAATAGGCTTCTGTAATAAAACGATAGGGACAGAAATTCTGGACGTACATTTGATCGCTATGTACAATATGCGATCATCATACTTGCATAAAACAGACGTAATCCAGATTTGGTTTTTAAAAATTATTGCCGATTCAATTTAATATCTCTGAAAAGTAATGTAGTTTGTGAAGGTTGCAGTAATAGTATTTCCTGGAAGCAATTGCGATCGTGACATGCATCATGTACTAACTGATGTTTTTCATCTAAAGTCACAACTTGTATGGCATACTGATGAGCTTCCAAAAAACATTGATGCCATAGTGTTGCCTGGCGGTTTTTCATATGGCGACAGATTACGGGCAGGAGTGATTGCAGCTCATAGTCCTATCATAAAAGATGTAAAAAAAATGGCAGAAAAGGGCATGCCAATTCTTGGCGTGTGTAATGGTTTTCAAATACTAGTCGAGTCTGGTCTTTTGCCAGGTGCATTGCTCAAAAACACATCATTGAATTTTATGTGCAAGTGGACTGAGATAATTGTCAAAAACAACAAGACTCCGTTTACAAATAAACTCAAACTGGACCAAAGAATCCCAATTGCAATAGCAAATGGTGAGGGACGATACTATGCAGATGACAAGACGCTTGCATTGTTGAAGAAAAATAATCAAATCGTATTTACTTATGCTGAGGAAGTAAACGGCGCATCTCTTGGCATTGCTGGTATATCCAACAAGGCAGGAAACGTTGTAGGAATGATGCCACATCCTGAAAGGTCTGCTGAGCAGATAATCAATCCAAATAATTCAAAGCCTGCGTCACTAATTTTTGAATCTCTTCTAAATACACTGGGCGTAACAGCATGAGCCTTACTCCACAGGAGTCTGAATACCTTGAAAAAAAGATAGGCAGAAAACCAAATCCACTGGAACTACAAATTGTTGCAGCAGAATGGTCAGAGCACTGTTCCTACAAGTCATCAAAAAAGCACCTCAAGATTTTACCAAAAGAAGGAAAACGTGTGATATCAGGTCCAGGTTATGATTCTGGGGTGCTCGATGTTGGAGATGGATATGTTGTGACAGTTCACATTGAAAGTCATAATCATCCTTCTGCCGTGGAGCCATATGGTGGTGCAGCAACAGGTGTTGGCGGAGTAATCCGGGATATCTTGTCTGCAGGTACAAGACCTATTGCAATCTTGGATGGATTACGGTTTGGAGATATACAAAAAGACAAACATGCACAATGGCTCTTCAAAAATGCAGTACGCGGAATTGCAGACTATGGTAACTGTCTTGGCATACCGACAATTGGGGGAGAGATAGAGTTTGACAAGTGTTTTACAAATTATGCTCTAGTTGATGTTGCCTCGATTGGGTTTGGCAAAAAAGAGAACTTGATACAAAACAAGGCAGAAAAAGGTGATTATGTTGTTCTAATAGGAGGTTCTACAGGACGTGATGGAATAGGCGGCTCACAGTTTGCATCTGACAAACTCGAAGCAGAAAACCGTTCTGCAGTACAGATTCCTGACCCGTTTATTGAGAAACTTGTAATTGAGGTAATCTTGGAGGCTAGAAACCAAAAATGCATCAAGGCAATGAAGGATCTTGGAGGCGGAGGGTTATCATGCGCAATATCTGAGACTGCGGATGCACTTGGTGTAGGCATTGAACTTGACTTGTCCCTTGTACACAAGAGGGAGCAGAACATGTCGCCATCTGAACTGATGATATCAGAATCCCAAGAAAGGATGCTTGTCATAACAGACCTAAAAAAACTTGGTACCTTGAAAAAAATCTGTGAAAAGTTTAGAGTTCCGTATTCTGTAATTGGCCGAGTAAAAAAAGACACTCTGATGGAAGTAAAACTGGACAAAAATACAGTTGCAAAACTTCCTAGTCAAATAGTTGCAAATGCACCACTACTTGACAGACCTTCGTCTAAACCAAAATATCTGAATAATATTGAAAAAATAAAAAAACCAAAAACTCCCAAAGACTTGTCCCAAACACTCTTGAAGATGTTGTCAAATCCAAATATTGCAAGCAAACAGTGGGTCTATACACAATATGATCATGAAGTAGGGATAAGGACCGTAGTAAAACCTGGTAGTGATGGTTCCGTATTGCGACTTGACAATGGCAAGTTTCTTGCTGCAAAAATTGATGGAAACTCTAAGCATTGTTACATAAATCCACGAGATGGTGTAATTGGATGCTTTGATGAGGCCTGCAGAAATATCATCTGTACTGGTGCAAAACCAATAGGAATGGTTGACCACCTCCAGTTTGGAAATCCAGAAGACCCTGAAATATTTTGGACATTCAAAGAGTCAGTCCAGGCAATTACTGACTATGCCAAGTATTTTGAAATTCCTTGTGTTGGAGGTAAAGTAAGCTTGTATAATGAAACCGATGAGGGGCCAATCAAGCCAACCCCGCTTATTGGAGTGCTGGGCCTAATTGAGAAAAAGCCTCTGATTTCACAAAAAATTCAAGACGGAGACTTGATTGTCATGCTTGGAACTACCAAAGATGAGCTTGGGGGCTCTGAATATTATGAATACATCCATGATCTGGTAGGTGGCAAGTGTCCTGTGGTTGAAATGAAGTCCTCCAAAAAAACACAAGATGGTGTACTGGATATCATATCCAAGGGTCTAGTCAAGGTTGTACATGATTGCTCAAAGGGAGGTCTTGCAGTTGCAGTATCAAAATTATGTATCCAAAATGATATCGGCTGCAAAGTTTCACTTGACAAAATTCCTTCAGAAAAATTATTGGTCGATGAATTGTTATTCTCAGAGTCTCATTCAAGATTCTTGCTTGTGATAAAACCGCAAGATGAAAAAAAGATAATCTCTATTTTAAAACAAAAAGGAATCACACATGCGCGTATTGGCGTGTTTTCAGGAAAAAACATTACATTCCAAGAAAAATCAAGTGTCGTAGTTAGGGTAAGGGTTGATAAAGCACAAGAAAAATGGTTAAACTCGTTGGGGGGACTTGTAACGCATGGTTAAGGAAAACTGTGGTGTAGTTGGAATCTTTAGTTTGGATGGCGCAAATGTCATTCCGATGGTAATTGATGCATTACGTGCACTCCAGCATAGGGGCCAGGAGGCATGGGGTGTTGCCATACCAAAAAAACAACCATTCAAACAACTAGGACTGGTATCTTCTGCAGTCTCAGAGTTTGATAGAGTTACACGTGAATATGAATCACCTTCTGCAATTGGGCATGTGCGATATTCTACGATGGGAAAAAGTAACCTCGAAAATGCCCAACCACTAAAGGTAAAGGACCTATGCGTTGCACATAATGGTACAATCTCAAATGTGGAAGAGCTTACTGGGATGGTTGGTGGATGTACTTTTACTCCTCAAAATGTCAGTGACACACTGATTGCGGCCCAGAGGCTTGTTGCGTTGATGGCTGATAATGGCAAGCTTGGAAATGCACTCTCTATTTTAAAAAATGAAATGGTTGGCTCGTTCTGTTTTACATTTGTATCTGATGATAATGCAGTCTATGCAGCACGTGATCCCAAAGGATTTCGACCAATGGTTCTGGGATATAGAAAAGACAACAATACGTATATTGTTGCTTCCGAGTCTGCGGCACTTTCTGCAGTAGGGGCACAGCTTGTCAGAGATGTAAAACCTGGAGAACTACTCAAGATTAGTAATGCTGGATTAGAGTCTGAGATGTTTTCCGAAGAAAAAAAACCAGCTCATTGTTCGTTTGAATTTACATATTTTGCACATCCGTCAAGTGTGATGGAGGGCTCTAACATTTACTTGGCAAGAAAAAGAATAGGACAATTTCTTGCACGCAAATTTGCAATAAAGGATGCAGATATTGTAATTCCAGTTCCAGACTCTGCAAGACCTGCTGCATTGGGATATGCACAAGAGCTTGGTGTACCATTTGAAGAAGGATTGCTCAAGGACCGATACAGCAGAAAAGGTCCATTGCGCAGCTTTATCGAACCACATCAAGCAGACCGAGTGGAGATAAACCGCTGGATTATACCAATCACCCAAGTGATTTCAGGAAAACATGTAGTTGTCGTAGATGACAGTCTTGTTAGGGGTACAAGCTCAAAGGCAATCATAAAGGCATTGAGAAGGGCAGGTGCAAAAAAGATAAGCATGGTGATAACATTTCCGCAAATTCAATTCCCATGCTATGCTGGAATTGACTTTCCATCACAGGATGAACTTGTGACATACATGGGAGACGGCAAGAAATACACCGAAGATGAAATTACCGAAAAAGTAAGACAACTCATTGGGGCAGATTTTCTTGGTTACAACGATGCCAAGAATCTGGCAGCTGCAGTTGGGATGGATGCTGATTCAATGTGCTTTACTTGTTCTAGCGGAGACTATACTACGCTAGGAATAAAGCCTATGTTTAAAACAAGGGCAGAAATCAAGGGTGAATAACATGGAACTCTCATTTGTCTTGGTAAAAAGCAAGATGGGTCATGAAATGGATGTCATGAATGATATTTTAAAAATTGAAGGTGTAAAAGAAGCAACAGGAACATTTGGTCAGTTTGATATATTTGTAAAAGTCCAGGCCCCTACAAGATCCGAACTTGACAAGATAATCACAAAAAAAATCCGTTTTGTACCAAACGTTCTTTCAACTACTACGTTACCTGCACTTCCTGGCAAGAACCCAAATTAAGTAATTTTAGTAGCGTTAATTCCTGAATGCCCTCTCAAATATGACTATTTTTGAGTCGTTAGCCCGAATCGGGTCCACACGCTCTGTATGATGCATTTTTGCGTTACATTTAGTGCCTATTTTCTATGTCTTCTATCCATTCCCAATTGTGGAAATGTGTCTTTTCGATAAATTACATGCTACTCTAGAATAATGATTTCTTGTCAATATGATGATAATATGAAGACTCGAAAAGCATTGAGTAGTATTATTTCAAGTGCACTTTTGCTTTCAGCTACTACTGTGATGGGAACTGGGTTGGTTACTTGGTCAAACTCCAGCCTTTCTTCATACGAGACGACATTATCCAACACCTTTTCTACGAACGTCAATAAACTCAATGAAAATCTATCTATTGAGAAGGTTTGGTTTGGAAGTAACCCCAAGTTTCTTAATGTGACTATTACAAATGTAGGAACAATAGGTGTTAATGTTACTAAGATCAGTCTAAAAACTTCTACAACTACTACTGATATACCATTTACTCATTCTGGTATCGTGCCTCAGAAACAAAATAGTACTAAAATAATCTATAACTGGCAGAGTGGTAATCCAATCCAAATTACAATTACGAGCTCACGTGGTACGATTTTCACTACTCAAGTGATGCCACCATAGCCTCTAATAGAAGAGCACTCAGTACAGTTGTCGGTACTGTTTTTTCTATAATTGCAATTACTACAACTATCGGATACATCACATA
Organism: Nitrosotalea sp.; assembly: GCA_025449485.1. Lineage (GTDB taxonomy): Archaea > Thermoproteota > Nitrososphaeria > Nitrososphaerales > Nitrosopumilaceae > Nitrosotalea. The sequence goes on from JANWJG010000033.1 coordinate 27,722, forward strand.
TAGTATGCATTTGTTGGATAACTATAGTCAATCATTTATTGTAACAAATCAACAAAGAGTCGATGCTCAACGTGAACAATTTAAAGTATCCAGTGTGTCCATTGCAAATAATAATAAATTCAATATCACCATTCAAAATACAGGTCAAATTCCGATCAATATTACAAGAATATGGATTCAGGATACTACAACTTCGGCATCGCCTGCAAAATATAATGTAGGTCAATATGTTGTACCAAACGGAATTTTAAAAAATATTGGGCAAGGCAGTGCCTTCCCTATTGCATCGTTAACAGATACGTATTCTATGCAACTTGTGACCGGTAGGGGTAATACACAGCAATTTACTGTAAACTCTGTTGGGTCTGCTCCTATAAACATCCAACTTATAGCAAGTCCACCTTCTGTTAATAGCGGATTTAAATCTCAATTGATTATGATGGTAACAAATAATCAATCAGGTACACTAACTAACTTAGTTCCAAACATTAGTTTGAATCCTGGAAATTCTACTACCTGTGTGGCAGACCCGGTCATACCATCAAGCTATAACACCTTGCCATCCGGAAGTACTGCAATCTTCACATCTGGAGTGAAGGTCACTGGAACTGTTGATGGCCAAACATGCACCTATGAGGCACAACTTACAAACGGTTATGCCAAAAATAACGCAAACGCGACAATAACTATGAATGTGATAAATCTTGCCAGTACTACATACGCCGCAAATTCAGGTGTTGTATCAGATTCGTACACGACCTTTGGTTGGACCCAAGGCGGCTCATGGCATAATCATTGGCAATTTCCATCTAGTACGACAACAGATTTTAAGATTACAATACAAAATAATAATGCAACTACAGGTGGCTACAAGTTTTGGGTGTCAAAAAATACGCAAATATATCTACTCCAAACTTTGCTTCCGTCCAACGGTAAGATAGTTGCCACCCCGTTCTTTCTTACAAGTACAATTCCTTCTAATCCTCCCACTCCACCAACCTTGAACAATTATAACGATTATACTACAGGTTTGCTTAACGGAGGAGGTACAGCAACGTTATACTTTGGTGCAAGTGCGGCAGGAGGCTCTACACAACAATCCATATCAAATTTGCAGCCAGGTACTTACTTTGGATTTGTACTAGTGTATGGAAAATTTGCAGTTAATGCAGAAGATACTGGCAGTAGTTATGCTCAAGCAATTCCTTTTCTAGCAGTAGTAATGTCATAACAACACAAAATAAGTAAAAACCCTGTTTCTAGCCTAAAATGTTACTTGGTATATCAGTTTAAATCCAAGCCTGTTCAATGACCGCCTGTTTGAAGTTTTTACGCTCAGGTAAGGTAAAAGACATTTATGAGCTTCCAGACGGAAACATTCTTTTTCATTTTTCAGATAGGGTCTCAGCATTTGACGTAAAATTTCCAACCCCCATTCCAAAAAAAGGTGAAGTACTGTGCAGGTTTGCTGAATTCTGGTTCAAAAAACTGCCAATCAAAAGCCACTATGTCAGAACCGAGGGCAAGGACAAAATTGTAGTAAAAAAGATGCAAATGATTCCAATTGAATGTGTGGTACGGGGATATTTCTATGGAAGCCTGGTACAAAGATGGAAAGACGGTCAGGTCAAGCTACCGGATGGAGCAATTCCACAGCTTGCAACAAAACTGTCAACACCAATCTTTGATCCTACCACAAAATCTGAAACACATGACATCCCAATATCAAAACAAGATGCAATTGACAGAAACCTTGTAACAAAAACAGAATACGAATGGCTTGAACATACATCCATTGAGATTTATCGCCAAATGTTCCAAACTGCAGACAAGGCAGGATTTGTATTGGCTGACTTGAAGCTAGAGTTTGGCAAGATAGGAAACGATATTGTTCTTGGCGATTCTATTGGGCCTGATGAATATCGTCTATGGCCAAAAGAGTCTTACCAGGTTGGAAAGATTCAGGAAAGTTTCGACAAGCAACTGTTACGTGACTGGCTTGCAGAAAATGGATACCAAAAAAAGTTTGAAGATGACAGAAATGCGGGAAAAGAACCTGTTGCGCCACAACTGTCTAGCAATCTGTGCAATGAACTATCATCAAGATACATCACTGCATACGAAAAGATAACTGGAATCAAGTTTTAACTCGAATCTCTAGTCTGGACCTACCGTATTTTTTGCACCTTGGTGCACATTTGACCCCTCAGGTCACCAGGTTTTTCTAATTTTTTTATTTTTTTAAAATTTTTGACATTTTTTGTACCGGTACGATGTTTCTAGTAATGGTATGATATTGGTACAACCGCTATTGATTTGATGCCAGTGTTATGACTTTAATCAATATGTTATATGGTATGATGGTATCATGACTAGAAATGTTCAGATGGGTTGACCAAACTTGGAGCATAAAAAAAAGTTACGTAATGGACAAAAAAATATGATCTCTTGATCTTTTAGGAAAACTAGAAAAGTAAACTTTAGAAAATGTCAACACTGCTACAAAAAGAACTCAAAATAAGCAAAATACTTAGTACAAATGCAGACCAAGCAAAAGCCCTTGATGATACTGCAAGAATAAAGATTCTACAAATTCTGTATCACAA
>JANWJG010000034.1 GCA_025449485.1 Nitrosotalea sp.
GGTTACAAGTTAAAACCAGAGGTGGTGGTAGCAATACCAGCGTCTTTGATTGGAATTTCGTGGATTCTAAAGTTCTTCTTCTCGCCATGACGGAAAGCTCAGACGACGTATCTCGCATTCACAAGAGATATACTCTAACAACATTTACTCCTACGTCACACTATGTATCCCTTGCAATCTCTATTGCAGTTGCGTGTGTAATCGTTGCAGTATCGTACATTAATTATTTCAAATCAACTGAAAACTTGCCGTTTGCAATTGTATCAATAGTTGCAGCACTTGTGGTAACCCAGTTCCTGGATCCTAAAATTCTCAAGACCGAGTATTCAAAATCAATCCACATGTCTGCATTTGGGAATCTTTTATGGCTTGTGACAATCCTATGTGGAATTCTTTCTGCATATGTATTTTCAAAACCGACTCTGTTGCCAATCTACATAACCGAAGGAATGCTCTTGTTTGCAAGTTTTCGTATTGCAATATTTACATCAGTGCTTGGTGCCAAGCTAAAGACTGCATGGATTGTCTGTCTACTACAGCCTCTTGCAATGTTTCTTGCATTTGTACCAACAAGCATGTGGGTTCCAATGTTATCTGACCCAAGAGCCATTGAATATGGTATAGTGTTTTGTGTTCTTGGAAGTATCTGGACATTGTTAAGTGACAGAATTGCAGGAAGTGGAAAATTATCAAGCACACATGCATTCTTGCAAGCCTATCTTGCAGCATGGACAAATGATGACCCAGTTCCAATGGAATCATTGATGGAAAAGCGCTCTGAACCATCAAAGGTCTCTACATTTCAAATTTTATTCAAGACAACAAACAAAAACTGTAGACTGGTGATTCCTGATCTACATCCTGGACCATTTCATCCAATAGGTGGAAGCAACATTCCATATTTGATATACAAAAATCTTGATTCGTCTGCAATGGTCATGCACAGCATATCTGATCACGCGCTAAACCTTCCATCCAAGTCTCAAGTTGACTTGTACATAACCAGCCTACAACAAAATCAAAAGATGCAGCAAGGCTCGACTAGTACCAAGCCTGTTACAATCCAAGTCAACAAGGCACGAACAACTGGTATGCTGTTTGACAAGACTGCAGTATTGATTCTCTCCTTGTCTCCACATGGAATGGAGGACATTCCATATTATGTCAAATCAGACCTTGAGCAATACGGAAAGAATCGCGGATATGAGCGAGTGCTAATTGTTGACAGCCACAATGCGATGGGAAAAGAGATTGAAAAACTTGATGCAGACGATCTTCTAAATGCTGCCAAGTCTACCCTTGATACTTTGATAACAAAAGAGACTTTACCACTTGAAGTTGGATATGCCAACTCGGAGAACTTGAATTTCCAGGCAGACGACCTGGGGCCTGGCAAAGTTGCAATCATGTGTTTCAAAATTGGTGACGAGAAATTCTTTCTTGCGTGGGCTGATGCAAACAACATGCTAAATGGATTGCGTGAAGAGATTGCAAACCACTTTTCAAAGAGTGGATTTAACTTTCTTGAAATCTGTACATCTGATACACATTACAAGGCACGAACTGCAAAAAACAAGCATGGATATTTTGAGTTTGGAAGTCTTTCAAAAGCCCCAGATGTGATAGCATGGTTTTCAGATCTTGCCAAAAAAGCAGAACAGTCAGCATCACCAACATCGTATGAACTCTTGGAAAGTGAGACAAATGTCAAAGTGATGGGAGGAAACCAACTTGAACTCTATTCAAAATCACTTGACAATGCAATGAGAATCACACAGGCATTTTTATTGATAACAACTGGATTTTTCATTTATACACTTCTCTAGCTCTGCATCTCTTCGAGGTTTCCGTAAAACTCATCACAGAATGAATCCAGCTGGTGAATCGGAATTATTGGAACTTTGTCGATAAACTGGACACTGTGCTGGTATAGTGTGACAATTGCAGGAATTGCGCCCCTGACTTTGTGTTTTGAGACAAACTGTTTGGTTCGAATCACTTGTTTTTTGACTGCCTCTTGAAGTGCGGATTGGTTCATGTTGCTCCAGTGCTTACAATCAATCAGTATTGCAATATCTGACTTGATGCCTACAACGTCTATCTGTATCCTAGGGCTCTTCATGATGACATTTTTTGTTGTATCAAAATCCCGTTTTTCAAGAATCTCTGCTGCAAGTGACTCAAAGTCCTGCCAATCTAGCATTCGGGATATCTCGTCAATTGGTGCACCCATGCTTATTGCAAGAATGCTTGTCTTTAGCTTGTCAGAATCATCGAACTGGACTTGACTGTCCTCAAATCTTCCAATTCCATTTTGCATCAGGTTGTCAAGTATCTGTCTTGCCATGTCTTCACTTGTCTGGGTTGCCATGCTGAAATCCTTGATGGACATTCCGCCTGGAATTATTCCTGGTATTCCTTTTACAAGAGTTGCAAGGTTCATCATGAGTACATTAAATTTCTTTTATAAAATACTATGCGATGAATACATCTTAATTTTTTTAATTGTGGTATCATTGGACCATGGTTAAATACAGTTCATTGAAAAACATATCATGAAATTCATGCTAGTCTTACTGCTAGCACTTTTTGTTTTAGGACCTATGATTGCATTTGGAATCAAGGGGACAAACTTTGATCAAGTACAGTTTCTCCAATACTCTGATGACAATACTGCAGTAGAAGAAGTAAAAAATGGCCACCTTGACATTTATTATTCTGCAATTCCAATTGACAGACTTGATGATAACGCCAGACAAAACTTGAATGTCTTCCAGTCTGCTGGTACAAGCTACAGCCTTTTGATAAATCCTGCTCCGTCTGAAGAGTTTAATCCGTTTTCCATCCCGCAGGTAAGGTTTGCACTAAACTATCTGATAGACAGGGATCTCATAGTGGACGAAGTCCTCAATGGATATGGTACCCCCATGATATCTGCATACAAGCCCTATGATCCTGACTATCTCTCAATACTTGGAGAACTCCAATCATTTAATTTCAAACACAATCCTGCACTTGCAAACCAGATGATATCTGATGCACTTGAGAAAGCAGGTGCACAAAAGACCGGTTCTGCATGGTACTACAAGTCAAAACCCATAACTGTTATAATTTTTATCCGAAACGACGATCCTGTGAGAAAATCAATTGGAGAGATTCTTGCATCACAACTGCAGCAGATGGGATTTAGCGTAAAAAAAGACTATGGTGACCTGACCAAGGCGTTTACAACTGTGTATGGTTCCAACCCTTCTGATCTGAAATGGAATATCTATACCGAAGGGTGGACAATTGGCGGATTTGTAAGATATGACTCTGTAATCACCGCACAAATGTACTCTCCGTGGTACTCGAGCATGCCTGGGTTTAACAATCCTGCATACTGGAATTTCCAGGACCCGGAAGTTGATTCGCTATCCAAGGCAATATTTTTTGGAAATTTTACGTCATCTGAGCAGCGTTCTAGTCTGATAAACCAGGCAGTTGACAAGGGGGTACATGACTCTGTTAGAATATTTCTTGCAGCAAAGACTGACCAGTTTATTGCAAACAAAAAAGTTGGCGGAATCATAAATGATTTTGGTGCCGGAATCACAAGCAGGTTTACACCAATCAATGCAAGGTCCGACTCTGACATCCTTACCATTGGTGTAAAAAAAATCTACCAAGGGGCGTGGAACCCAATAGCTGGATTTGTGGACTCGGCAAGCCAGCAGATGTGGGGGGCAATAAGTGATCCTGGAAGCTTCAAGAATCCTTACACTGGATATACAATTCCTGTACGGTCAAGCTGGGAGGTTCATGCAAAAGGACCGCTTGACAAAATTGATGTGCCATCTGATACCATACGGTGGGATGCTGCAAAACAAAAATGGGTACCTGTGGGACAAGGTGCAACAGCTACAAGTGAGGTGACATTTCATCTCAAGTTTGGAAACTGGCACGACAAGATGCCAATGGACATGAACGATGTACTATATGGAATTTATTTCATGTATCAGTGGGGTGCAGACCAGACAAATGGTACCATGACTTTTGATTCTGAATATTCGCCCAAGGCAAACCAAGCAGCAAAGACTCTCATCGGGGTGCGAGTCCTTGACAAGGATACAATTGAAGTGTACCAAAACTATTGGCACTTTGATTCCGGCGAGATTGCAGACGCTGCACAGGTATGGCCTGGAATGCCATGGGAGATGATGTATTCCATGGAAAAGGCAGTAACTGATGGCAAGCTTGCATTTTCACGATCTGATGCTGTTAGCAAAAATATCAACTGGATGTCATTGATAATTCCAGATGATGCCAAGATAATCAAGGCAAATCTAGATGAATTTGCAAATGCAAAATCAATACCGCCGGCACTTGGTTTTGTAAATGATTCCAGTTATTTTGATTCCAGGTATCAAGCATCTTCATCATGGATTACAACTCATGGACATGCAGTGATAAGCAATGGCCCATACTATCTTGACAGCTATTCCCCTGATGCAAGAAAGATTACCATAAAGGCATTTGATGATGACACATATCCATTTCCTGCTGGATACTGGAAAAAGTTTGAACAGATCAGCATGCCAAAGATTGAGGGCGTCAGTGTTCCAACAAGCGTATCTATTGGTTCTGCCCTTGAGATTCCTATGTCTGTAACTCCAAATGCTACTATATACTATTACTTTACAAATCCACAAGGGAAAATAATTGATGATGGCAAAAAGGTATCAGCGAACGGCTCCATTACAATAACTCTATCCTCTCAGAAGACTGCAACCCTTGAGCCTGGCTCAAATGATGTCCAAGTTTTTGTGGTATCAGATGAGGCATACAAGCCAGACATGTATCACTCTAGCTTTCTTGTTACAAAAGGGCAAGACCAGTTTCCTTTAGTGGCTGTAACTCCAAGTTCCTTGCTACTTGAAAACAACTATGGGTACATTCCAGGGATTATCATTCTTGTATCTGTTCTTGCTGTTATCATGTGGTATGTATCAAAAAAGAGGAGGGCAAAATAGATGGGATTTAAAAAATTCCTAGCCAAGCGCGCAATTACCATGTTTGGTGTATTGATGGCAACACTGCTTGTTACAATAATTCTTGTAGGCTCTAACATGGATTCAATATCAAAACAGAGTGCAGCACTTGAAATAAGACAACAAGTGACAAACAACAAGAATCTTCTTTCAAGCTTCAAGACTTCAGAACAACTTGATTCATACATTGAAAACCAGATAAAACAAAGAATCACAGCACTTGGGCTTGACCAGCCATGGTACTCGCCACAAAGAATTGGTCTATCAATGTACAAAATTTTGACGTTAGACTTTGGTCATGCCAAGTTTCTTACAAGTGACAGCGGCTCGTCTGATGTCAAAGATATAATACTTGAAAAACTTCCAAGAACAATTCTTCTTTTCACAACTGCCACTGCAATTGTTTCAGTTCTTGGAATATTTCTTGGGACAGTTGCAGCAAGCAAGGTAAATTCAAAGATTGACAGGATAACATCTGGGCTTGCAATAATATCATCAAGCTTTCCCGTATGGTGGATTGGTGTACTGATGATCTTTGTCTTTGCATTTTTGTATCCAATATTTCCTGCAAGGGCAACACCTGATGTATCCATATCAGACCCTGGATACCTGGGGTCGTTACTTTACCACATGGCACTTCCGCTCATAACTCTTGTAATCATCGGGTTTGGCTCGTGGGCATACTTGGTAAGAAATTTCTTGGTTGGGGTGCTCCAGGAGGACTTTATCATGGCAAAAAGGGCTGCAGGAATTGATGAAAAGCGCATACTATACTCTCATGCGCTCAAAAATGCCGCACCTCCTATCGTTACAATTCTTGCACTCAGCCTCTCTGGTTCCCTTGGGGGTGCAATAATTACAGAAGCAGTATTTGACTGGCCAGGGATGGGACGGCTGTACTTTGAAGCAATAAGTGTCTTGGACCTTCCTGTGATAATTGGAGCAACATATGTGCTAACGGCATTCTTTCTTGTCAGTGTATTTGTGGCAGATGTCTTGTATGGATACTTTGATCCAAGGGTGCGAAGAGAATGAGTTTTTCATCAAAAACAATCTGGAAAGAATTCTCACACAGCAAGATTGGGATTGTGGGAATTGCAATACTTGTCATTCTTTTTTCCATGTCAATTGTTGCATTTGTGACAATTCCACTTGACAGTTTCAAGACATGGAATGACCCGGCAAGTTGGTTGCTTTATCCAAAATCTGCCCAGCCTGCATGGGTAAACTATTTCCAGTCTGAAAAAATTCCAGAGCACTTGATACTATCACCTGTTGTTTCATCACAACAACTAGACTCTGTTTCGGTTCTTACCAATTCGTTTCTAGTAAATTACCAGTATGATGGGTTTCCAAGTGATTTTATCTATCAGTATACTGTAAAATATTCTGGCTCTCCTTTATTGCAAGTGTCCGTAACAAGACCTGATGGTATTGTACTACCACTTGTTTCAACCTCGTTGCCTTTTGCAAAAGATGATACCACATACAGCAGCATGATATTTTCAACACAGGATGTGATTGCAAAAAATATCTTAGATAAAAAAACAAGATATGCATTTTCACTTGACGGAATATCGTCTGAAAAAATAATATTTTCAAAACTTGATGAAAATACTATCCTAAAGGGTACGTATGTATTCCAAGTACGCCTGTATGATGTGTCCGAGAAACCAGTTCTTTCCAAATCAAACCTGATTCTTGGAGGAAAAGTCTATGGAATCATGGGAACAGACGAGCTAAGACGGGACCTCTCAGTTGGACTGCTTTGGGGCACACCTCTTGCGCTCTTTATTGGAATAACAGTATCAATTGGCTCTGTGGTGTTTGGCCTTGTATATGGTGTCTATGCTGGATACAAGGGTAGGGCAACAGATGAGGTATTGATGAGATTCAATGATATCATTTATGCAATGCCTGCTCTTCCACTCTTGATTATATTGGCAGTGACAATAGGAAACAGCATATTTCTGATGGTTGGGTTTCTTGTCATATTTGGGTGGGTAGGAATTGCCAAAGTCTCACGAAGCATGGCGTTACAAATCAAGACACTACAATATGTCGAAGCCTCAAAACTTATGGGACAAAAAGATTACAAGATTATCTTCAAGCACATACTGCCGCAACTTCTTCCATATGCATTTGCAAGCATTGCAATATCTGTTCCTGGTGCAATCACAACTGAGGCAGGCCTGAGTTTTCTTGGACTGGGTGATCCTACATTTCCAACATGGGGTCAGATACTGCACGATGCAAGCTCTTACAGTGCCGCAGCCAGAGGCATGTGGTGGTGGATTCTTCCTCCTGGTATCATGATTGCAGTAACAGGACTTGCGTTTGTATTCATGGGGCAAGCAATGGATGGAATAATAAATCCAAAGTTGCGACAGCGCTGAATCTCTGAAAACTAGAATAAAAGATACACCAATTTTTTAAGAGATGTGATTTCAGTACATCAAGGGATGACAACTCTCAAGATTTCTATAATTGGAATTCTATGCATAATTGCAACTGGAATGGTTTTACCACATGCATTCTCAGAAAGCATGAACGAAATAACAATTACTAACACTCTAGCCCAGCCACATACAATCCAAGTTGGGGGTACATTTGCAATCAATGCAACTCTAGTCAATAATTCAACAAATGCTATAAATGTGAAAAACAGTTGCGGAGGGCCATTTTCGGTATCATTTGATGCTCATGCCAAAGTTGAATTAAAAAAAGTATGCAACTGGATGCCAATCCAGATAATACTACAACCGGGTGAAAGTATCACTGGGTCAAGTCTATTTTCAAACCTTGCATATCAAGCAATATCTCCAGGAACTGCAAATGCAACGATAACATTTTCGTATGTGTTATACAACAAAACTTCTGATCTGTCATTTGATAATAATGCCACTAACATCTCAAAATCATTCTTGTTTACAATATATGGTCAATCTGGAAAACCTGTTTTGACAATATCGCCTCCGCTTGTGCAATTCAAGTCGGGGGTTACTGCAAAAGATGTTGTATGTAGGCAAGGATTGCAACTGATCTTCAAGTTTACTGACGGTACTCCAGCATGTGTAAAACCTCAAACCCAAGAAAAATTAATTCAGAGAGGGTGGGGAACCATAGTTCTTACAGGTTCTCATCCACCAATACAATCACAATGAAAATTGCACCTTTCAAAAGCAACTGCTAAACACTGGTATGCACTAATACTTGTGTGAAAAAAGCAAAACCTGAAAATCTGATGAAAAAGGAATATCTGGAATCATATGAAGAACTGAAAAAATCTGTAAGAGAAAGTCAGGAAAGGCAACAAAAGGAATCAAAGACTACGTCTACAAAGTAGTTATTTTTGGTTTTTAATCTACATGCCATACACATCTACCAAATGAATATTGTCTAGTATCAACAAAATGATAAAAAATAGCCTAAATACTATTGATGATATCTTAAGGTATGACAACAGAGAGTGTTATTGAAATGATTCCTGAAGTAGAATACAGTCCGGTGAAAAAGATAGTGATACACCATATATCAAAGCACGCTTCGGTGGAAAAATTTCTGACAAATACAATACCACCAAACACTCCTTCTATTGGCTGGTGCGGAGGATATCTGATAAGCTTTACAAACTTTCCTGAATCCGATGACATCACAAGAGAGATCCTCAATGGGACCACTCATGTTGCGTCCGTATACTATTGTGAGATGACAGAATTCAAACCTACTATCAAAACACAATACAACCAAGAGATAATGGTAATAGACCAATCAAATGAAA
>JANWJG010000035.1 GCA_025449485.1 Nitrosotalea sp.
AGGACTATAGGCAATATGCTCTTGACATGAAGCTGCATTAATTGAAAAGTGACCTGCTAACCTATTTAATTCTTGAGCAACAACGTTACTTCACATAAAATTATTAACAAGACAAGATAAAATTATGAAATGAAACGATGGTCAAAAATATCATCTATTTTTGCAATATCTATCACAATATTAGCAGTATATATGGTATCAAGTTCAGGAATTTATCATTCAAGAGATACTGCATTTGCCCAGAGTTCATCATTAACGATAATTGCACTCTCAAGTGATAACAAACTAGTTGGCGGGGGCCAATTTGTAATCTCACCAAATCCATTTACAGGTACAGGAAATTATACAATTACAGACAACTCTGCGGATGACACTGACAAAGAAAAAGATGGTGTAGTTACTTTGTCTGGAATAAAAAATGGAAATTACAGTATAATTCAGACAAGAATTACATCTGGATATGGTGTTGATCAGATGCAAAAAACAATTCAGGTGAACAACTCGTCTGGTGTTGCTACTTTTACTGATCTACCAGCCAACAATGCAATTCCATCTTTTGGTTCAAAAAGTGTTACTTATACAACCAAGTTTGAATGTGGTTCGATATATGCTGGAGAAGGACCACTAAGGCCTGGTCATTATGATACTGATATTAGTTTATTCAACAAACAAAAGTTCCAGACACAAGTTTTTTGGAATTCTGTACTAAACAACGGTCCTAGTTCAAATGCCATTTTGCTAAAGATGGATTCTGAATCATCAAAGAGTATAACGTGTCATGATATTAGATCCATACTTGGAAATAACAATGATAATTTCATAGAAGGGTTTACCATCATCAATGTTCCATTAGATTCAACATTTAATGGAGGAATGACCATGACAAGTTCCTCAAGTGACATCAATGTGTTAGATGTACAGGCATTTTACACTGCAAATGCTTTGGATATGCTTCCTCATGAGGTAATTGTGGATAAGATCTCATTTTACATAATACAGGATGAGAGTGGAAAGATTCCAGTTAATATGACACGAAAGACTCTTGACATATCCATTCCATCAGGCCTAAATCAAATATCAGATACTGAAAAGAAAGTAAAAGACGCACTTGCAAAACAATACACACTTTCTGATGATGATTTGGCAAAAATTGTGATCAGGATAAAAGATGTTTCAGTAGGAGTAGGAGTTTTGATTGACGATCATGCCATATCATTATCTACAGTCGAGCCTCAACTAGGTTCTTAGAAAAATAATAAAAAGAAAAGTAGAGTTAAGTTTAGAATTTTGGAATTACTCTAGTCTTTGCAACAAACACTACCATGCTCATTACAGCAATTGCCAGAACTATTGATGCTACTGGACCGAATTCTGGTACAGCAGTTGTATTATCTGGTGTTGGAGTTGTAGTTGTTGTATTTGTACTTGGTGTGGTACTAGCTGCGCCTACAATTACTTGACCTGTCATCCATGGATGGACAGAGCAAAAGTAATCAAATGTGCCTGCATTTGCAAAAGTAAATTGGAATGTTTGTCCCTTTTTTAGGGCGTCATCTTCAAACACTGAACCACATTGATCATCAGTGACTTTGCCACTGCATACAACGTGTGTTGTTGTGTCGGTGTTCTTCCAAGTTACTGTTGTTCCTGGTGCTACAGTCAGTGGGTTTGGAGTAAAGCAATTGTTTGTTGCAACACAAGCTGCATTTTGACTGCCGCCTGCACCTGTTGCGATATCAATTTCATTTGCTGTCTGTCCAAATGCTGGTGCTACACCTAAGATAGCAACTAGAGCCAAAAGACCAAATAGTGCGCAAAATGGTTTTGACTTCATTGTTTTGTGTGATATAGAGCTACTATAAAAATCTCTCAGATAGTTCTCTAAAATATGCTCCAGTAATTGAGTGATATTAGAAATTAACCATAATCCAATTGCACACAAGATCGCATTATAGAATCAAATAAAAAAGAAAAGTAGAGTTAAGTTTAGAATTTTGGAATTCCTCTAGTTTTTGCAACAAACACTACCATGCTCATTACAGCAATTGCCAGAACTATTGATGCTACTGGACCGAATTCTGGTACAATATGTGTAAAGCTGAGTGTTTCACCTTTAACACCTGTCCAGGTGGCAGGATCTACTGTAGGTAATCCAATACCATTGAGTGTTATCTGTACATCTATCGGATCAGCAGATGAGAGATTTGTACTACTGGTTTGGATATCATCACCTGTGTGAGTATGTCCAGCTGAATTTGACAGAACATTATTACCATCTTGTGTTACAGAAATTGCATAGTTTTGATGATTTATTTTACTTCCACTAGCACCTGTAAATGATATAGCTATTGACAATGGTTGTCCATTGACTGGACCACTAGTACTTATTGCTACAGTGGTACCATCAGAAGCCTTGGCAGTTAATGTTGTCATTCCGCTTGTATTATTATCTCCACCAGAAGATGTTACTGCTGCTACAATTACTTGACCTGTCATCCATGGATGGACAGAGCAAAAGTAATCAAATGTGCCTGCATTTGCAAAAGTAAATTGGAATGTCTTTCCTGGTTTTATACCATCACCTTCAAACACTGTACCACATTGGTCATCAGTGACTTTGCCACTGCATACATAATGAACTGCGTTATCAGTGTTCTTCCAAGTTACAGTTGTTCCCGGTGTTACAGTTAATGGATTTGGAGCAAAGCAATTCTTTGCTGCTATACACGCTGCATTTTGATCGCCTGCGCCTTTTTCCATATCAATTTCATTTGCTGTCTGTCCAAATGCTGGTGCTACACCTAAGATAGCAACTAGAGCCAAAAGACCAAATAGTGCGCCAAATGGTTTTGACTTCATTGCCGTAAGATCGTGTCCATTGTATAAAAATGTGTTTTAGATTATTTCATGGTGATATCACTCTCAGCAAAATGAGAGATTAACTAACTGTGGACATATTATGCTCGTGTAGTGTCTTTTTAGAAAACATGCCGAAATGTTTTGCTACCAATGTTCCAACAAACATTGCAACCATCAACATAACTATGGTTCCTGAAGGAGCCAGATTGAAGTAATATGACATGGTGATGCCTGCAACTACTGCTGAAACAGACAGGGAAATGGAAATTAGCATTGTATTTTTGAATCCTTTACCCATCATTATGCTGGTTATGTTTGGTAATACTATTAGCGCAGATATCAACAATATTCCAACTAGTCTCATTGTTGCAATTACGGTAACTGCAGCCAAGGCCACAAATAGATAGTTTAGCTTTTCAACGGGTATTCCATGAACTTTTGCTTGTTCTTCATCAAACGTGAAATGTATCAATGGTTTTCTTATAGCAATTAATGTTACAATAACTCCACAACTTACTGCTACAATTAGTAATGCATCTTGCACACTTGTCAACAAGATACTTCCAAAGAGGAAACTAAAGAGATCAATAGTAAAACCATGAGATGCACTAATGAGCAATACTCCCATTGCAAAACCTGACGACAACAATACTGCTATGGCAGCGTCTCCAGATATTTTGGTGCTCTTTCGTAGTTTTGTAATACCAAGAGCAGTAGAAACAGAAACAGCAAATGCAGTCCAGATTGGATAAATGTTAAGAAAGAATCCAAGTGCTATGCCACCAAATGCAACATGTGAGAGAGCATCTCCAAAAAGAGAATATCGTTTCAAGACCAAGAACAATCCCATCATAGAACAAGTGATTGAAACTACTATGCCAGTGAGCAGACCTCTTTGCATAAAACCATAGGATAAGATATCAAGAATCATTGAAATCACATATCATGTTTATGCATATGCAGCTGCATGGCTGATTCAGAATATGTTTTAAGCATGTCCTTGTTTGCGAAAAATTCTTCCTTTTCTCCATGGAAAAATAATTCTCTGTTCATACATGCTACTCTGGTTGCAAGATCTGAAATTGCAGTAAGATCATGAGAAGACCATACTATAGTGATCTTGTTTTCTTTGTTTATTTTCCTGAGTACCGAATAGAATTTGTTTTGTACATCCATGTCTACTCCAGTTACAGGTTCATCTAATATCATCAACAATGGTTCTTTGACAAGAGATTTTGCAATGAAAGCTCTCTGTTGTTCGCCTCCAGATAATTCACTAATTCTTCTGTCCTTGAATGATTCCAATCCTACAATTTTTAGCGATTCTTCTATTTTTTCATGGTCTTTAGTAGATGTAGAAAATATCCTATTCCAGCAGCATCCACAACTCTGTATCAATGCAGCACCTTTAGCCAACTTCTTTTTGGGTAAAATTCCCATTGAAACCACATCATAAACAGTTGCAGGAAAATTAGGTTCAAAATTTACTTTTTGTGGTACATATCCTACCATTGAAAGTAATGTAGTATACGGATGTCCTTCATATCCGAATAGCTTGATTTTTCCTTGATAATTTTGTAATCCAAGAATTGCTCGGAACAGGGTGGTTTTGCCTGCTCCATTTGGTCCAACGATTCCTAAGAGGTCTCCTTCCTGAACGCTAAAACTAATTTTATTTACTGCCAAAATACCATTATGGCTTACTGAGACATTATCAACATCTAACGCATTTACTGACATTCCAAAGCCATCCTCAAATTGTTTAAGTTTTCATACCACTTATCTAGGTATGTCTTTCCTTCTTGTTGTTCAGTTTGATTTATTCCCTCAAGTGGACTTAGTACCAAGACCTGTGCACCAACTTCACTTGCAAGCGTATTTGCAAGCCTTGGGTCCACCAAGTCTTCTGAAAATATTATTTTAACATCTTTGTCCTTTGCAATCTGGATAACTTTTTGTATATCTTGTGGAGGTACATCTGCTTCTGGTGCAATTCCAGTAATCCAGACATCATGTACACCATACCTGTTTGAGAAATAATTAAAGGCGTTATGAAACGATACAAAAGTATCTTTTTTACAGTGCGATAGTCCAGTCTTTATGCTGTTGTCTAGTGCGGATAACTTTGTAATGTATGCATTTGCGTTATCTTCATAGTATTGAGCATTTGTAGGATCTGTTTTTTTCATTGCATTTTTAATATTTGTAACTTCTTGTTCGGCATATATTGGATCATTCCATACATGTGGATCCATTCCGCCTTGTGCTAGAATCTCCTTGTCATCTTCTGCAGAATCTGCTTTTAGCAAAGTGATCCCGTCTGAAGCTTTTACAAATGTCATGTTTGCAAATTCTCCAGATTCCATGAATTTGGAAAGATATGCTTCCATACCGGCTCCATTGTAAATGAAAAGTTTTGTTCCCTTTAGTTCTTCGATCTGTTGGATACTTGGCTCCCAAGAATGTGGCTCATTTCCAATTGGAAGAAAACTGTAAACTTCAGCTTTGTTACCACCAACATTTCTTGCAAATTCATACAGTGGGAAAAAGGATGCAGCTACTTTGAGTTTCTGAGTTTCACCTGATTGTAGATTTGCAGGTGGAGAAACATTGGAACTCGATAAAACCATAATGGCTACAATTATTGCCACTGTAGCTGCTACGCCTACAATTATTCCTGCCTTAAGTTTATTCAACATTAAAGCCGCTTCATTGTTATTAATAAATTTACAAAATGTTAATAATTATTGCTACTAAACTTATAAGATACTTAATAACAGTGGTATCATGCCAATAGTCTCAATATCTCTAAACGACGAGATTCTATCAGAATTAGACAGAATACAGAAAACTATGGGGTTTTCTGGCAGGTCAGAAATTATTCGCGCAGGTATAAGAAATTTAGTTGCTGAAGAAAAACAGCACGGAGCATTGTCTGGACTAATCCATGCCATACTCATGATTGTCCATGATGAAGAATCAGAACAAGTTGTAACAGGAATAAAACACAATCATGAAGACTTGATTGGTACTCACCTTCATAGCAAAGTAGATGGAAACAAGTGTATGGAGCTTTTCTTGCTACATGGAGACGCTGAAAAGATCAGTATCATGACACGAGACTTTCAGACAAACAAGAAGATGGACAATGTAAAACTAGTCACAATGTAACAATTATTTTTTATACTATTCCGTTTTCGTTTAGAATCAATGCTAAAAGTGCCGCGCGTGTGTCTTTTCCATATTGAGCCTGTTTAAAGTATCTAGCTTGTTTTGCAGAATCAATTTCATGCGATATTTCATCAAGACGCGGTAATGGATGCATTATGATTGCATCATCTTTCATTTTCTTTACTAGTTCAGAACCAATTTTATAACTACCTTTGACCTTGACATATTCTTCGATATCAGCAAATCTTTCTTTTTGTATTCTTGTTACATATAGGACATCTAGGTCATCAAGATTTTCTTCCAAATCAGTAGTTTCAGTATATTGTAATTTTTTTCTTATTTCATAAGTTGAATCAGCACGGATTTTAAGTGACGGTGGAGATATTAGTTTGACATCTACACTATAATTGCTCAGAGCATACAAGAGCGAGTACACGGTTCTTCCATATTTTAGGTCACCAACAATTCCTATCTTAAGGCCATCAATTTTCTTTTTTTCTTTTCTAATTGTATAAAGATCAAGTATTGCCTGTGTTGGGTGCTCTTCTGTGCCACTTCCTGCATTAATCAGTGGTTTTTCGGATATTTCTGCTGCAAATCTACTAGAACCATCAAGTTGATGCCTGAGAACCAGGACATCAGAGTACAAAGACATGATTTTTACAGTATCTGCAAGACTCTCGCCCTTTTTTGCAGACGATGAGGAGGCATCAGCTATTCCAAGTGAGGTTCCTCCTATTGATGCCATGGCAGCCTCAAAGCTTAGCCTGGTTCTAGTGCTAGGTTCAAAGAATAGATATCCAAGGGTTTTTCCTCGTGCAATTTCCCTTCGTTCGTTTTGGTTCATCCCAATTATTTTGTCGGTTGCTTGAAAAACAGTTTCAAACTTTTGTTTATCAAAATCTCTCACTGAGACAATATCTTTTTGGAAAAAAGAATTGCTCATTAGCAATTCACTATTATATATGAGTAGTATACAAACTATTCCAATGTCAGA
>JANWJG010000036.1 GCA_025449485.1 Nitrosotalea sp.
CCTTTCCCCACTCAAAATAGTGAGGGTGCAACTGGCCCCTCTCCCGTCACGCTAAGTATGACAACTAAATACCCAAATAGTTGGGTTATTGATTCGTTTGTAGTAAATACAGCATCAAGTACATTAACAACCAATAACGCAGGACAGATTTTAGGCTATAGCATCAACCAAGGAACAATTAGTGGCGGGAGCAGTTATCAAAGTACCACCATACCGGGTTCTATCACAACTGGTTGGAAAAACTGGGCCAGTTCTCAAAAGCAAGCAATGGTCCAAGTTGAATTAAAAGCTACCCCAACAATAATTGATAGTACTAACAATCATAATGATTTTACTAACTCCAACTTTGTATCAACTGATCAGATTCAAGGTCAGCTTGGATATGGGCTGAACTTTGATGGGGTGAATAACTATCTCTCAAGAGTCACTGGCCTCACAAATCCGCCTAATACACAAGGACCTCAAACAGCTTCCATCTGGTTTTGGTATCCTAGCAGTAGTAGAGGCAGTTTCCCACAAGATATGTTTACTCTTGAAACAACTGGAGGCGGTTCCGGAGTTCAGATGGGATACATATCTTCGACTACTTTTGATGTTTGGAAATACGGAGGTACTGTAATGATCACAACATCAGTACCGTCAGCAGCAACTTGGCATAATGCAGTATATACCTATGATGGAAATGGAAATGGGCAAGGTATTACCCATAGGTTATACATAGACGGTATTCTCAAAACAACATCGACTACAAGTCCACAGTCTGGAACTCCAGGCCAATTGTTCATAGGGTCGTATGATTGCCAAAACTGTGAACTTCTAAAAAGTCATCTAGATGAGTTTGAATATTCAACTATAGTAAGGTCTGCCAGTTGGATTGCAACTCAATACAACAACCAAGCTTCACCTTCAACCTTTGTGAGTGTAGGCCCTCAGGAATCAGCATTAACTCCCAGAAACTCAAATTAAAATAATTAATATTGTTTCTACAACTACAACGTAGAGTTTGCCATTTCCATGTTTGGTAGATCACGTTTTTATCGACGGAGATGCATTTTATGATATAGCGTATGACACCATATGATACACTTGTAGGGGTAAGAAGATAGTAAAATGGAGAACAATAATGAAAAAACTCCTGATCAAATATTTGGTGAAAAAGATTCATCCTCAGATAAAAAATCAAAACCGACCAAATCTACTTGGATAAAAAAGCCAGGCAACCAGAAAAATAATTCAGAGGAAATTAACAAGTATTTCCAAGACATACTTACACGTACACCAAAAGAAAAGCTTGAAAACAAGGAGATCTACTTTGAATTACCAAGCCTCAATAATCTTACTGGATTAAGTCAAGATACAAAAAAAGTTGAACTTGAAAATACATTCAAAGAAATTAATCCAACATCTAAAAGAATACAACAGTCAACATCAAGTGAAATAGTTCAATATCAGCACATGATTAACTCCCTTAGAGCAGAAAATGCAGAATACCAACGTAAAATGGAATCAATGCTACCTGAGATTGAACAGTATCAAAATGTAATAAATTTACTTCGAACAGAGATTGCAAAACATGAAGATAAAAAACCAATTGTTACAAATGAGATAGCACTATACAAGCAGTTAATTCACTTGCTTAGAGCAGAGATTGCAGAATACCAACGTAAAATGGAATCAATGCTACCTGAGATTGAACGATATAATCAAACTATCAATTCTCTCAAGTCAGACATATATCAAAACAAGCATGAGAAACCGTTTGTTGTCTCAAATGAAATTGGACAATTCCAAATTTTATTTAACTCGCTTAGAGCAGAACTTGCAGAATACAAGAATAAAGTGGAATTACTAAGCTCTGAGAGAAATCAGCAAAATAGCATAGATGTACTTAGAGCAGAACTTGCAGAATACAGGAAAACTGGGTCGATGCAATCTACAACTAAATCTGAAAATATGATAAAGTCACTCAATATTGAGATTTCAAGACTAAAGAACAATTTAGATTCAATGATTCTAAAGTAAGATAAAATGTGGATTATGAAAAATCGTCAAATAATTTATTTTACTGCTACTACACTTGCAATACTAAAATTAGGAAATCATTAGGTGATAACATGTCTTATGATGTGATTAGAACAGTTCGTCAATTAATAGAATCAGGAATTGGAGAATCTGGAAGACTGGAACATATTTTAGATCGTCTTGAAAGTGGAAAATATCTTTACCTTACGGATCAGAGATATCTTGAGAATTTATTGAGTTCAAGTGAAAAAATCCCAAGCAAGTCTGTTCCTAGTGAACCACATGAATTTGAAAGCCTAGAGACAGAACTAAAGGACATTAACGCACGACTAGAAAAGATTATTCAAAACAAGGAAAGAAGTGAGAAAAAGATAACGGATGATGTTCAAACTACAAACATAAATTTATCAAAGGAATCATCTCAAATTAGCAACAAAACTTTACGTCCTAAAAGCAAAAGTATCACTCTGATTTTGTCAGTTGTGTTAGGTATTATCTCAATACAAGGGATTGGACATATTTATATGAAAAAAATTGCAAAAGGTTTTGGTATACTTGCTACATCCTGGATTATTTCCAGTGTTTTAGTTCTATACTTTTTAGGTCTCATAAAAAATTTAATTCCTTCTTTTCTAGATGCCTTTATTCCCATTTTAATTGGAGGCTATTTTGGACTCTATGCCTTTCAGATACTTGATTCCCATAAACTCTGTACTAAATACAACACATACATATCAGAGAATAAGAAGATGCCACCTGAGTGGTAACACACGAACCATTAGATAGCCCACTCAGAAAAAGATGCTCTTATACATCTATAAAAAAAATTAAACATTTTTCATTGATTTACAAAAGAGATTTATTTTTAAGATATCAAAATTATTTCTTAACTAACAATGCATATACTCCCCCTGCACCATATGCAACAGCAATCATCATTCTTGATAAAATTACAGCTACTGTCTGATTTGAAACAAATCTAGTATCAATCATGATAGCTATAGGAATTGCAAGTAAGGAGATCCCCCCAACTATTATTTGCTCATAATTAGCTAGTCCGCTAAACTTTTTCATAAATACAAATGTTGATGCATTACCCAAGCCAATTCCTAGTAATATCAAATATTGATACATAGATGGAAATTCTCCTATGGCGACAAATGGGGCGGCCCAACATAGACCATTAACTACCTTTACCATACTGGGCCATTTCACACTGTTTTTCATTCTTCCACGAATTGAGGGAATTATTTTTTTGAATTTACCAAATATTACACCGAAGGTTATTGCAAAGCTTCCAAACCAAATGATAGCATAATAAAACAGGGGATCTTTATTTTCAAATGCAATTTCACTAAGAATAGATGCAGTACCTACAGATATTGCGACGCCGATAAAAAGAAGTCCAAATGCCCGTTTTACTTCTAAAGGAGATTGTTGCATAATGAGATGCCAAAATCATTCAGATATAATTTAAAGGTTTTACTCTCATCTTCAAGCCAATTTTATCATGAGTTTGTGTGCAGAGCAATGAACTCGGTAGGCTTAAATAAAAAATCCTGTTTACAACATCGTGTCCAAAAAGAAAGCTCCAGATTTACAAGTAGACCTATTTGATGCAGAACCCGATTCTAACATGTATGAGTATAAAGCAAGACTTGACCATCTAAAGGATCAACTACTGAAATTCGGACTAACTGCAAACCAAGCAAAGGTATACATATTTTTAGGTAAATACGGTTCCAAGTCAGCACCAGAAGTATTTCGAACCTTGGGGTTACCACGAACTGAAACTTACTTTATTCTCAATACTTTACAAAATCAGGGAATCGTTACTGCTGAACTTACTTCGCCACAAAAATTTTCTGCAATTCCAGTAGGAAAAGCGATACTCACACTAGTAAATACACAAAAAGAGAAACTCCAGGACTTGGCAAGTCTCGAAGGCGAGCTTACTCAATTATGGGATGACATTCCTGCATTTACAGTTGAAACCAGTGAAACAAAAACTGAAAAAATCCAAATGATCAGCGGAAGTGCGCCAATCAACAGCAAGATTAAGGAAATGATAAAGAATGCACGAGAAAAAATATTTATCTTTGGAACAGAAAAGGATCTCTCACGATTTTACCATACAGACATTATTGAAGAATTATATGATAAAATCATTGATAAAAAAATAATCATTTCACCTTCACAAACATTGCCTCGTATTCTAGATGAGTTTGATAAAAAAACAATAAAGATTATGCCCCAAAGTCAGGAGGACAACCAATGTTTCGTCGTAAAAGATAATGATGAGATTCTATTTTTCTTGAGAAATTCCGTACATCCATCTCATACTGTTTTTGCATTATGGGCAGAATCAAAAGCTTTGATTAGTACTTTACAAAACCTGTTCGAGTATTCTTGGAATAATTCCGAAGTCTGCTATTAACTAAGTTCTCTCATAGCAAACAAGATTCTAGTTTCATGAGACTTTACGAATAGTTTAATAAAATTCAATGTTGCCTTATTGTATGAACTATTCAAAAAAACCTCTTGTTGGAATAATAATGGGTTCTAGCTCCGACAGCAAAATAATGCATTCTGCCGCAATTATATTAGACGAGTTTGGAGTAAAACATGAGGACCAGATAGTTTCAGCCCATAGGACACCTACCAGACTAGAAGATTATGCAAGACATGCAGAAAAACAAGGATTCAAAGTAATAATTGCAGGTGCGGGAGGTTCCGCACATTTACCTGGAATGAGTGCATCGCACACTACAATTCCAGTCATTGGAGTTCCAATAATGGTCTACAACGACAAGGGAAACTCTGACAAGTTCAAGTTTTCCGCATTTGGCGGGTTGGATGCATTACTATCAATATCAGAGATGCCAACAGGATCACCAGTGGTAACAGTAGGAGTAAACAAAGCAGCAAATGCCGGACTATATACAATGAAAATTCTAGCAAATGAATATTCAGAACTAAGAAGTAAATTAAAAAAATACAAAGAGAACCAACACAAATCAGTACTAAAAGAGTCTGACGAAATGAAGAAACTTGGTCTTGCCAGATTTACAAACAAGAAATTCAAAAAATAAATTAATTTCCACGATTGGATATATGCATTACAGGAATTGAAAAGTAAATTGGATATATCTTGCCAGTGGTAGGATGGTTATAGTTCCACCTCTTGTCCTGTGGATCAATTTTCATGAACTGCGAAGCCATTTCAGGTGAAAGCATTTTGTATGCTTCTTCACCTATTGTCATCTGGTTTGGTTGTGCGAGCGGTAGGATTTTTGAAGCAATCGTAATACTGTGTCCTATCAAATCAGGCTCAGAACCAAGAACTACGATTCTGTTCTTACCAACATCAATTCCAATCCTTATTGTAATTTTTGGCAATCCAAAACTTGCAAACATGGGATTTAGCGAGTGTGTTATCAACATGTTCATGGATCTAGCACAACGTACGGCATTTTCCGCCATGTTTCCAAAGTCTTTTAGATCTGGGAAAAATGCAATCACCGCATCTCCAGTATATTTGAGAACAAAACCTGCATGTTTTGAGACTACAACTGACATTTCTTCAGAGAAGACTTTGATTAAACCAGAGAGATCATCTGAGCTTAACGTTGTTGCAATTTTGGTAGACCCTACTATATCTACATACAGAACAGCTGCATTGATCTCGTTTTCAGGCCACAAACTCAAGAATCTGTTTGAAATATACTTGAGAAATGCCTGAGAATAAGAATCACTCCGCTTTCTCTTGTATAATGAAAAGTTTCGTTGTATTCGAGTTAGACTTTGAATCAAAAATTCATCATCTGGAGTAAGGATTTGAAATTTTTCAACAGGTTTTACCTGAGATATTACAGATTCTAAATTTTCAAGAGGAACAAACTTCTTTTCTATGACATCATAGTATCCCTTTTCCCCTTCCACTGACTGTGGTTCAAGCTTTACCTTGCTTGTTGTCAATCCAAAAGGAAAAGATGTTTTTTGTTTATTTGCAGCAATTAGTATGACGCTGTCATATTCACTCAGTGCTAGTCCTTGTTCATTTTCAACTCCAGAACTAATATCAATTATTCTAGATATAGGAAATATTGAGATTTTGCCAGTGTTTGAGTTTGATCTTATTACTTCAATTACATCATGTTCAGAGTTGTCAGATACAGTTGTCTGTAGTATGAACTTGTCCCTAAATTCAGATCTATACATGCCAGTACCCTTTGCGGCATGGACTTCAGAGCCAACGGTATTGCCTCGACTCTTGACTTTAACAATATTTACACTAATTCCCATCATGTCAAGTGCATCAGTTACAGCCGTAAGGTCATTTCTTGGCAGTTCGGCTTCAATTCGGATCATTCCTAGTCTAGATTAATTATCAGACGTAGTAATTTAAACTAGTTTTTAATTTTCAAGTGTTATTTTTAATCACAACTTTAATTTAGAATAAACCAAGCAGTGATCTCTTGGAATTAGGCAAGATTCTGTATGATATTATTTCAGAGTACGGAGAACAAAGAATACTTTCTGACATAATACAAGGTGAGAGTGCAGAAATTATAAAAAGTATTTTTGAACAATGTGTATCAAACATAGAAAAAGACAGCGAGATAAAACCTGACACTCGTGTCACAATCGCAGAAGGGTTGTCACATTATTTGCTCACATTAGCCATGATTCCAAGCAAGAGAAAGACCACATTCCAGTCAGTCGAAATTGATATCGCAGTTCCAGATACCATAACACTTGGAACATCACCACAAGATGTTATCGTAATTTTATTTCCAAAAACAAATGACATCAATGTGATAAAGTCTCAAATTGAAGATATGAAGAAAGTACAACCAAACCAAGATAACATATGGGTTGTTCTTGATGAGGGCATGAAACTTGGTACCAAGACATACACTCTCAAGGGAACTGTCACATTTGCAAACATGATAAATGATTTGATTAGTTTTACGTCAGGCAAAAAACAATCCAAATTGAAAATTTTCAAGATATGAGAGATTTAAGATCAACATTTTTTTCAATGCATGAAATCATGGATTCAGGATTTTCATAATCTCTGATATACGGTAGCACCCCCAAGATTGGAACACCCGTTATCTCATGAATTGTAGTTGGAGAGTTTTTCTCTGCAGGTCCGCCATTTTCGTCATAATTATTTACAAGAATTCCTTTTACTGGAATGTCGTAATCTCCACATGTCTTGATTGTCATCATGGTATGATTCAGTGTTCCAAGAGTAGATCTTGTGACAACTATGGTTTCAAGGCCTAGATCTTTTATCAAATCAGCAACAAAATAATCTCTGGTCAGAGGAGTCAATATCCCCCCAATGCCTTCAACAAGCATCATTTCATGTTTATTTATTTATTTTGTAAATTGTTCAAGTATTATTTTTTTATCAAACTTGAGATCAAGTATTTTGCTAGCATCATATGGAGAAACAGGCAGAGGCATGAATATTGGATTTATCTCATTCTCAGGATCAGTCACTTTAGTAGCATGCTGCAAAATGGAAACGTCAGATGATCTAAAACCAGTTTTTTGCAATACCCCAGTTGCAACAGGCTTCATTATACCTACATCAATTCCGGATTTTTTTATAGATGCGGCAAGGGCAGCAGTAATGGTAGTTTTCCCAACACCAGTATCAGTAGCGGTTATGAAATATGATTTCATAAGGGATGCTCACTAATGTTATTTAATAATCCACCTTATCATTATTAATCCGACCCACTGATAAGTGCCATGCGTAGTTTTGTCTGGCATCCATATACACAGATGAATGACTGGAAAAAATTCGACGTAATTTCCAAAGGAAAAGGTATGTGGCTTTATGATTCGCACGGAAATGCCATGATGGACGGAGTGGCAAGTATGTGGTGTAACGTATGGGGACACTCCAACAAAGAACTAACCGATTCCATGATAAAACAATCAAAAAAACTGCAACATTCCTCCTTGTTTAACTTGACAAATGACAAGGCAGAAGAGCTAGCAGAAAAACTAGTCAAACTAGCCCCTGAGATGTACAGAGTATTCTATTCTGATGATGGCTCTACTGCAATGGAGATCTCCGCAAAAATGGCATTACAGTACTGGAATAACATTGGTGAGAAAAGGACAAGATTTGTCTCACTTGAAAACGGATATCACGGAGATACAATAGGCGCCATGTCTCTAGGATATGTGCCGCTCTTCTTTTCAAAATTCAAGTCAGCATTGTTTCCAGTTTTGAGAACTCCATCACCTAACAAATACAGAATCCCCAAGGGTTACTCGTTTGAAGACTATCAAGAATTTTGTCTGGAGAAAATTGAACAAACACTTTCAAAAAACGACAATATTGCGGCATTTGTAATGGAAAGTGGTGCGCAGATAGCAGGTGGTGTTGTGATCTATCCAAAAGGATTCCAGGGAAAAATTAGTAAAATGTGCAAGAAGTACAATGTCTTGTTCATACTGGATGAGATAGCTACAGGCTTTGGAAGATTAGGATCAATGGTAGAGTATCAAACTCAGGAAAGCACTCCAGATATCGTATCGTTTGGAAAGATGTTATCAGGCGGATATCTTCCACTTGCTGCAACACTTGCAAACAAAAAAGTCTATGATTCATTTCTTGGAGAATACAAAGACATGAAACATTTTTTCCACGGACACACGTTTACTGGAAATCCACTGGCATGTGCAACAGCCCTTACAAATATTTCATTATACAAAAAATACAATTTAATGTCAAAGATAAAAAAACGCGAAGCCCAGATCCAGTCTTACATAGAAGAGATCTCCAACTTGAGCCTTGTAGGAGATGTAAGACACAAGGGAATGTTGGTGGGAATTGAACTAATATCAAACAAAAAGACAAAAACTCCAATATCTCCTCAGAAGCGATTACCGCAAAAGGTCTTCATAGAAGCAAAAAAACATGGAATTTACCAACGAACATTGGGGCACATAATCATGGTAGTTCCACCACTTGCCATATCAGAGCAAGAATTAGACTTTCTGCTAGACGGAACCATAAAGACAATCAAGAATGTCTCATCTCAAGTATGAATACATGACCAGTAGAGAATGAAACGCTATAACCACCTTTAATATAATAATTGTATATCATGCCACAAATCAGAGTCTGTCCAACATGCAACAAGGTGTTACAAACTGGCGAGATGCACAAGTGCTCCAATACAACCTCAGAATATGCTACATGTGAAAAGTGCGGTGAAAGATACCTAAAATCAAGGCCACACATTTGTCCAACAAGAATATAGATCATCAAAATTCATTGTAAACCGTTTCCACATATCAGGTTTACAGTTAAAATAATCTTAATTAATGGATTTAAAACAGAATACGTATTGACAAGTGAGACTGATTTTATAATATCCTGCAGAGACAAGGTACTAGCAGGACATAAAATTTCAGAGGAAGAATCTAAAAAACTCATCAATGTATCTGATGATTCTCTGCAAGCATTGTCTGAGGCAGCTAACGAGA
>JANWJG010000037.1 GCA_025449485.1 Nitrosotalea sp.
AGGATTCATTTTCTGGAAACGTAAAAGGCATGGGACCTGGCGTTGCAGAGATGACATTTGACGAAAGACCAAATGAAGCATTTACAATTTATGCAGCTGACAAGACAGAGCCTGGTGCATTCAACTATCCTTTCTACAGAATGTTTGTAGATACACTATCCAACACTGGATTGATTGTAAACCAAAACCTGTCAAAAGGTGTCAGAATTAATGTAATGGATGTTGAGAAAGGCAAAATTGCCACACTAAACATGTGGGAAGACAAGCCAACACTTGAAGCTGCTCTAATGTATCCTGGAAGATATGTTGTATCAACAGTAACTACAAAAGACAACCAGCCAATATTGGCTTCATCAACTGACAGGTTGCACAACATTGCAGGAACATATGTCGGAAAAGATGACCCAATTTGTATAATCAGAACTCAGAAAGACTTTCCAGCAACAGAGGAAGCAGGATCTGCATTTAACAATCCACACCTTGTGGCAGGAAATACTAGGGGAAGTCATCACATGCCCTTGATGCCGGTAAAAATCAACTCACCTGCAAGCATCAACTATGCAATACCAATTGTATCTGCACTAGTCTTCTCGATGCATAATGGAATACTGGTCGGTCCAGTGGATGGATTTGGATCAGTTGACTGGGATTATGTTAGAACTATCGCAATGAGACGAGCAATTGCAATTAGAAGTCAAGGATTTGTTCATCCTGCAACACTTGTTCCAGAAGAGCTAGAATACGGTGTAGGATATCGTGCAAGGATGAGCATACTTTGGAGCAAGATGAAACCAATTCCTGGTTCAACTCCAAATGTAAAGCAAGGACAAAAACCAAATCAGGGTAACAAACCACAACAACAAAAACCACAACAGGGACAAAGACCACAAGGTCAGCATCCTCAACAAAAACCACAGGGTCAGAAACCAAATCAAGGTAACAATCCTCAACAAGGTCAAAGACCACAAGGACAAAGACCGGGACAGAAACCACAACAGGGTAACAGACCTCAACAGGGGCAGAGACCAGGTCAAAAGCCACAACAAGGAAATAGACCGCAACAAGGCAACAGGCCACAACAGGGTCAACAACAACGCCCACAAGGTCAGAGGCCTCCACAACAAGGTCAACGTCCACAACAGGGACAAAGACCACAAGGTCAGCATCCTCAACAAAAACCAAATCAAGGTAATAGACCTCAACAAGGACAACATCCTCAACAAGGTCAAAAACCACAACAGAATCAACAAAGACCTCAACAACAACAAAAGCCTCAACAACCAAAACCGCAAACTGCATCAAACACACAAGTAAAATCAGAATCAAAAAGTACTGAAGTCAAAGTAAAAAAACCACGTGCTCCTAGAAAGAAAAAAACTGATACTGCTGCAACAAAACCTGCAGGGAGCACAGTTTCTACAACAAGTACTCCAAAAACCGAGACAAGTACCTAGATTAGGTATCTTCTCTTTTCCATTTTCTAAATACAATTTTTATTAGCTCGTCTTTTATTTTGCATTAATTGCCAAAGAAAATCCAGATTTTGATAATAGGGCACAATGGAAGTATCGCGCCAGAGGTTGCAAAGATTGCATATGAAACAGGGGCAGAGGTTGCAAAATCAGGCGCAGTTTTGATAACGGGTGGAATGGATGGAGTGATGAAGGAAGCATGTCACGGTGCAAAAGATGCAGGAGGTCTCACCGTTGGAATCATACCACAAAGCGATCCTTCGTTTGCAAACGAGTATTGTGATATAGTAATCCCTAGCGGAATGGGTCTTGCAAGAGACTTTCTAAATGCATTATCGGGAGACGGCGTGATAATAATCGGTGGAGGTTCAGGTACGCTGTCTGAAACATGTGCTGCATACATGCACAAAAAACCAATTGTTGCAATAAAAAATAGTGGAGGAATTGCAGAAAAATATGCAGACCAGTATCTTGATCACAGAAAAAGCGTGTTGATAATAGGAGTGTCTTCACCAAAAGAAGCAGTCCAAGTAATCTTGGAAAAAATCAATTCTACTTGAGTGATACCAAATACGGGTCTGGTTCGTAGAATTTGTTTTCTTTTGCTAGCCTCTGCAACTCTTGGGCTATGTTTGAGATGCCAAACTCTTTTGCAGTATCAAACAATGGCTTTTTGAGTCCCATTCCAAGGGACAATGCTTTTTCTATTTCAGGAACATCACTTGCTTGATTTGTAACTAGCCATGCTGCATTGTTTAGGATATTTCCAAGCAACTGTATTGGATTGAATTTCTTTGCAAGATCTTCTGTTAGATTGATTCGCTCGTATTGTTCACCAGAATACTTGTAGAAACCTTCTCCGCTTTTTTGTCCCAATTTTTTTTCATTGTATAATTTTTCAATCATTGGGTGTGGGTTGATTACCTTTTTGTCGCGAGAATGCATTTCAAGTGTTGCCTTGTGGATTACATCCATGCCAGTAAAGTCTGCAAGCTCAAATATTCCCATTGGAAAGTGTAGTGTGAATTTTACTGCCGAGTCAATCTCTTCTTTTGTTGCACCTGTTCGGTCCATGGCATATGCAGATTCATGGACTAGCGGAATGAACAATCTGTTTACAATAAATCCTGGAACATCTCTTTTGCATACAACAGGCTCTTTTGAGACAGATTTTACGAAATTAATTGTTGTATCTAGTAGCTCCTTTGATGTTTTCTGTCCTGGTATTACCTCTACTAGTTTCATTAGTTGAGGGGGGTTGAAGAAATGTATGCCTATGAATCTCTCAGGTCGTGATGTTGTGTTTGCTATTTCTGTTATTGGTAGAGTGCTAGTGTTTGATGCAAAGACTGTTTTTTCTGGCACGACTTTGTCCACTTCAGCATAGACTTTTTTCTTGAGATCCATTATTTCCGGTACCACTTCGATCATCAAGTCACAGTCCTTTAGTGCCTCTGCCAAGTCCACTACGGGAGTGATTCTTGCAAAAATTTCTTTTCCTTGCTCTTCGGTAATTTTTTGTTTTGAGACTAGCTTGTCAAGTGACCACTTGATTTTTTCCATTGCTTTATCCAAAAATTGTTTTTCAATATCACGGAGAACTACAGTATATCCTGCCATTGCAGATACTTGGGCAATTCCGTGGCCCATTATTCCAGAACCTAAAACTGTAATATTTTTAATTGTCATGTTTACTGGTCTGGATAACATCTATTTGTAAGTTTTTGGGATTTGCATATGCTTGGAAATGTCATTTTTCATTTAACGATTTAACTTGCAAAAGTCATTTGTCCATTTTATGGACATAATCACGAAGCGAATTGTCCATAAATGGGGGGAGAATGTGTCAAGACCGTTCAAAGTCAGTGTGATTATCAGAATATCCATTTAGAATAAAACGTGCTATCTCCTACAGACTATCAACAATAGGCCTGATGTGTGGCAAAATCTCTGGAAGTTCACCAATGTGACTGACATTATTCTGTAATACATCCGGGCCAATCCTTCTCACTCTTTGTGTGGCAATGAGCGTGGCAATGCCTCTGTCAATGTCCTTTTGAGGTAAAACTGCCTTGAGTTTTTCAAGTAAAGTGTTCTCATCTTCATACTTTGCAATGGCATGCTGGAGCAGTACCAGTTTGTCATCACTTGACAATTCTACCATGCGTGTAACTCGTTTTATCTTGATAAAAAATCTTTTTAAAATTTCTTGACACGTCTAGTGTGGCAATTTGATTTAGCTATCCTCTTAAACCCCGTACTAGATTTGAAATAGTAGATTTTGGATTTAGAAAAATTCACAGAAGATGTGTATACAGTAGCTGAGAAACTATCGATGGGACAGGCGCCTGAAATAAAATCAAGGATAAATTTTGTCAGGGAACGACTCATTGAGCTTTACAAAAAAAACCTTGTTAAAATCAACCACTCTGTACTTGAAATAATATGTGCTTCAAGTTTGATATCCCATGGATATACTGTAGACATTGAAAAACAACTCTCAAACATTCTTGTCTGTGATGTATTTGCTACAAAAGGTGATGGTACAGTTATCATGGAAATTGAGACAGGGTTTACTCCTCCTGATCATGCATTAGATACTATAGACTACTATGTAGCAAGAATATCAAGTAAGATTGCACGATATAGCAAGCACTGCTCCAAGTTTGCACTGGCAACACCTGTTGTTGGAATTTTGCCAATTCCAAAATTGTTTCTAAAGCCCCCGAGTGATAGAAAACCAGAAGAGGTTCAAAGAATAAAAAATCTAGTGGACAGATTCTACAAAAATCCACCAATTGAGATTGATGATATCCTAAATGCCAGACTGCATTCCATCTACCTGATTAACATCGACAAGGGATTTGCAAAACAACTAGACCCGTATACGTATCTTGATTTGACTGAAAAGTTACAGGATGCAAGTGAACTTGACCTGTGATATATCTTAGAGATAATCTTTTTTTGATATCATCTTGTTGACCTGGCGCACTATTCTGCGAAAAAATGAATCAGCATCATTGCCTTCGACTGCAAGTGTGCCGTCTTTGTAATAGTATATGGCAACCTTTCCCTCAAGCGATACAATCTCAAACGAGTCATACATTGATTCATGAAATGAGGGATATTGTGATACGACATGATCCTTTTGCAGTCCCTTTTTTACCAGAAGATATGCATCCGGCGGAACTGTACTGTAGCGGACCAAATCTATACAGTATTATTTTCACTGGCTTTTTTTGCTTCGTGTGATTTTCGTCTCTCTTCTGTACAGAATTTCATCTGTTCCTTGTCATGCTCTTTTACAGGTCTGGAACACATGGCACAAGTTGGAACAATTTCAATTGGTTTTCTCTCAAACTTCATAAAACTCCACGTCTTGATCATCGGATTCTAGCACCAATAAATTATTTTTGTTCAAAGATTGATCAAGTTGCATGACAGACCGCAGGATAAGCCCGGAAATGCCAATGTGTGACGTAAGAAATGTTGCTGCTTCCTCTATTGCATTTGCGCCCCTGTACCCCTCATCATATGTCATCTCAACTAGTCCCTTGTCTGTCTCAACAAGTACAGTAATCAATGAAAATGGCCCAAGTTTTTCGTCCTTTCTTTGGATGTACAAATTCAGGCTGACACTTTTTACGATATGGCCTTGTTCCAAAAAACTTCCGCCCGACATTAGTGTTATCGTTTTGTCAGGTACCCTGTCAATTCTTTCAGGGTCTACAACCTCGACTACTTTTCCCATGCATTACTTGCGTGACCAATATAGATAATCTTTGATGTTCTGATGTAACACTTGAAAAATTTGTTGATGTAAGACCTTACTTTTCATCGTCTATTGTTCCGCCTTGACCATACAGTAC
>JANWJG010000038.1 GCA_025449485.1 Nitrosotalea sp.
AGAAGACACTTGAGTGATACAAAAAGACAAGGTAGAGTGCAATCTGTCAACTGTTTCATGGGCAACCAAAGAGAAATGGTGGGACAACTTGCAGCAGGAAACATTCCAGCTTTGCTTGGACTGGAACACGCAAGAGCAGGTCAGACTTTATCATCTGTACCTGGCATTCCAGCATTTGAGGGAATCCAATATGTATCAGAGCCTGTTGTGCAAATTGCAGTAGAGCCAAAACATCCTAAAGACTTGCCAAGACTAGTTGAAGCATTAAACCGTATTACAATAGAAGACCCTAACTTGGTTGTAAAAATTAACGAAGAATCAGGTGAGACTGTAATTGCCGGCATGGGTGTGTTACACCTTGAAATTGCAACTGCACTAATTGCAGATGCCAAGGTGGATATTGTCACATCACAGCCATTGATCAATTATAGAGAGACAATTCGAGGTGGTGCAGGACCTATCATGTCAAAATCACCTAACAGACACAACAAGATATTCATGAAGGTTGAACCATTGGATGAGAAAATTGCTGAGATGATACGAAACGGTACACTAAACGAATACAAGGACAAGAAGGAAGTTGCCAAGATTCTCAAAGAAGCAGGCTGGGATGGAGACGAGGCAAAACGTGTCATGAGATTTGATATTAGAGGTAATGTAATGGTAGATGGAACCAAAGGTGTCCAGTTTGTGGGAGAATCTACCGATTCTATACTATCTGGCTTTGAAGACTCTGTAAAGGAGGGTCCTCTTGCAAGAGAACAGGTAAGAGGATGCAAGTTTACATTCCATCATTTCGTTCCACACGAGGATCCAGCCCACCGAGGCTTGTCCCAGTTGGGACCTGCTGCAAGAAGAGCCTGTACGGGTGTCATGCTTTTGTCTAATCCTGTTTTGCTAGAGCCAACACTTGGAATCGAGGTACGTGTGCCACAAGAAATGATTGGAAACGTTGCAGGTGTGATATCAGGTAAAAGAGGCAAGGTGCTAAACATGGAACAAAAAGGTGTCATACACATAATATCAGGTGAGCTTCCAGCATCTGAAACATTTGACTTGTCTGAAATAATGAGAGGCCAGACTGCAGGACGTGCCATGTGGAACACCCACTTTAAGGCATGGACTCCGGTACCAAACTCTATTTTGACCAAGGTAATTGCTGATATCAGAAAGAGAAAGGGATTGTCACCAGAAGTGCCAACTCCAGACGAATACGTCGACAGCGAGTAAAAAGGATACGCCCCCTCTTTGTACCTAAAAAATCCCGCTGTCTAGATTATAACGAAAGTTATGATTTGTTGGAGAGAAGTTAATTATTACGAAAGTTATGATTTGCTAATTGAAACATAGTAGATCAGTTATTTTTGCATTCTCTTTTCTAGTTGGCGGATTAATGACAGGATTATCACTTAATGCATATGCGCAAACATCTGATCTTATTGTCTTGGATCAAAGAAATAACCATGGGCAATTTTCAATAGATAACGTTCACGTAGTTGAGAAGCAGTACTATAAAGTAATTTTTATGGACGTTCATGTAAAAGTCAAAGATTTAGCACTTGAAGATATT
This sequence comes from Nitrosotalea sp., assembly GCA_025449485.1. Classification (GTDB taxonomy): domain Archaea; phylum Thermoproteota; class Nitrososphaeria; order Nitrososphaerales; family Nitrosopumilaceae; genus Nitrosotalea. The sequence goes on from JANWJG010000038.1 coordinate 1,571, forward strand.
GCAGACGTTTACTGGACTAGCATAACATTGACCAACGAAAATGGTAAAAAATATTCTGCGGAAGGAAGGGATGGTCCAGATTGTAAGAAAGACTGGGATGGAACTTTTTGGGATAGCACGACTGTCAAAGGCTCAGATGGTGGAATTGGCATGCATTCATTTTGCTACATGGTAGAAAAAGAATTTCATAATTTCAAAGTCTATTACATAATTCCTTTTAACAATCTCAACAATCCCTACACTCCATTTCAGATCGGAAACATTGTTCTAGACCAATCCAATGATCCTACTTCAACTCCATCTTCAAGCTCAACTGATTCAAACCCATCTTCTTCAATTCCATCCATATCTAGTGCTAGCCAATCTGCTACTAACATATTTGAACAGTTGATGAATTTTCTAAGACAAATTTTTCATTTCATGATATTAGGAACTTCTTTCCTAAATGACTCTTAAAGGAAAGACAAATCATTACAACGTCAAATTCCTCAAGGGTTACGGATTCTCAATCAAGGTAAAAGATTCAAAAATTGTATTGAAGAATTGCCCTGATCCTTTCAAAGAACCTGAAGTTGAAGAGTGGTATGTCAACAATATGCCGTATGAGAAAATTGTAATGTCAGGAAAAGGCTACGTGTCCACTGAGGCATTATCCTTACTCTCCCAACATCATAGGAATTTGATTCTAGTTGATACATACGGAAGGGCTACAACGTATCTAAATCCTTCATCAATTCCATCAGGCTGTATTTTACAAAAATTACACGCCACTATTGATACTCTGTCATTACCATATATGGAAATAATGTTTCAAGTAACTCGAACTATTAGAAAGACAACAACTGCACTTGCAATCATTAAAAGTCTGCGAGAAGTAGGAGTGTCTGATGAAGAACAGGTCTGTCACAAATTACAACAATATTACAGGTGTAGCATTTCAGATTGTTTTGACAATCCACAGTACCTAAGAAAAGTTCTAGATGAGATTTATGGAGATCGTTCAAGAGAAATTACAAAGTTAATCCACCACAACTTAGGAGAAGACGTAAATCATATCTCTACCGAATGTTTTCTTGAAGCTTTAAGCAATTAGAGCATCATCAATCAAAGGTAACAGTTTTATCGATACTACTTTTATGGGATTTTCATAAATCTCTCAAGATTAAGAAATACTGAAGATGTCTTCAATAGCAACATGTTATCGGTTATTTTTGACAAATTCGCCTGTGCAAGTTTTCAAATGCAACATGGCTCATTTTGCCATCAATGAAGTCAAAAGCATCTATTTCTAGATCTTTTTTATTGCTTTTTTGGTGTACGTCTTCCATGAATTATAATACAATCCATTGATGATTAACACTAGCAAGTCTTTTCTTGTAACACTATGGTCCTATTACTGATTAATTGAGTTATTTCCAACAAATCATAACTTATGCCATAATGTAGTTGTCGGTGCATGGCAGATGTTTGCTGAACAAATTCCTGACTAACATTGAATATTCAAAGTACACGTAGATCCTGTAGGTTGAGTAGTTGGTGTAGTTGAAAGTATACTTGCAAATACAGCAGGAGTGGCAGATCCACCACCATTGGCGTTATACGAGCTCACTTCATAATAATGTGCATTCACATTTGGAACATACAAGTTATTATATCTTAAATCCTATTGGGAATTTTATGAAACTCAAATTGGTAATAATTGGGATAGTTATTGCCACATCTTCAGCGATACTTTATGTAAAAACACCAAGTCTCATTTCTCAGATGGTACATTCTATGATGGTGATGGCAGGACCCTCAACTTCTTCCTCGTCCTTCAATACTTCAAGTATGCTCCATGCTATGGGATATCCATCAAGAACTGTCGTCATTCCAATCATACAGTCTTCATTTATAGGATTTGGAATTATGGGATTAATCATGACTATCTATGGAATGGCAGCAAAAAAATACAAAAGGCAATTTGTAGCAAAAAGTTCTCCGGACCAAGAACCTGGAACAGAAGAACCCACTGCTAATTCTCAACCAGATAATCCACAGAAAAATTACAAGGCCTTAAGCAAATTACAAGAAAGATTAGCGAATGGTGAAATTACTACAAGTGAATTTGAACGAATAAAGAAACTTTTAGATTAATCAAAAATTACCTACACTGAACATTTTGCAATCATGTTCGCTATTTTTGAGAACATGTACCATTGGTTACGCCAAATTTTATTTAAGGTGCGTTCACATTTATGTCAGGTTCATGTGCAAATTTGTCAATGTTACAGACTAGTCTTGCGTTAGTTTTTTTGAGATTGTTGTTGAAAATTCTCTTTGATCTTAGATTGTTAGGATCCGATGTGGTAAGATAGTGGTATTGATTGCCTGGCAGTATCTTTAATCCTAGACATGTTAAACCAAAACAAATTTCTTACTTGCTTTGTACGACTCAGCATAAACAACGCAAAGGCTCCTTCAAAATACGATATGCTTGAGAGTGGATTTTGATGGGATATCTGGAGTGCAGTTAATAGAATTGTTATACTTGACATTGCAAGAACTGTAGAATAGTACATGGTGTATTTCTTGGCCTCTGGGTTGTGAAAAGATGAGGGCAATTTCATAAAATACTATCTTCTAATCTAGCATTTAAAACCCGTCTGCCAATTTTGGAAATATGTCATCTGTCTATTTATCAATAATTTAGAATAGGTTAGTTTGGTCTATTATGTGACCTTTAGATTTCAATTTTACCTTACACCTCATTGAGTTTGTCGAACAAAATACTGTGCTTGATGTGTATACATAGCCTTGTACCGCACATGTACCGTACTATGTGCCTAAATTAGTATCCAAAAATGGGAAATATTGCTTATTGTTATCTAATATTAGAAAACTTTATCTATGAATCTGGCGATTTATGGATCCATGATTAATGAAACAAATCCATGGCATAGTCAGGAAATAGTTTCAAATTCAAAGATGATGCGAGCTAGTTCTGAATCCGCAAGAATTCATGATGAAAAAATACTAAATCAAAACTTTGGATATGGTGTAAGTGATACCGTTGTACAAAAAGCCATGGTTACTGTGGTAATAGAAAAAGTTCTTTTAGATATTGGCAAGCCGACATATGATAAAGTATTGAGGGCTCTATATACAGAATATCACAGTTATCTACCTGATTGTTATGATCATCCTGAATACTTGGCTAATGTACTACGCCAAACATATGGAATTTCATACAAATCTATAATTAAAAATATAGAACTTGAGCTCACAGAGTTCTCGTATAAGCACAAAATTCAAAACTTTCTAACTGTAATAGTCAAATAACTCTCTGTTAGCACCAAAATCTTGGCCTTGTCTTGCATGTGGTTATATGTGGTAACTGCAAATAACTCGTAAATACACATTCAAGGTCATTTCAGTCTCAAAGCATGCGAGGGTGGAAAACTTGCGCTACCAAACAGATGCTAGAGAATGCGTGGAAGAAAGACTAGCAGATATTTTAGAAACAAGTGGCAATTATCCGTCATGATAATAGTTTGGCTGTTTTGTCCAACCTTTCTTCTTTCCAAACTCTGTTAGTAAATTCATGATTTCATCATAAGAATCTTGAGTTATTATCTCACGGTCTATTATCTGAGAAAGTATGGATTCCAGTCTCATATGTTTACTTTCAATCATATTTGTCAAGTCGTTAATTGCTTGCTTGATATCATCAGACATAACACCTCTAGATCTTATCCGAGTTCTAAACCTTTACTGAAATAACATTTCCATGCGTAATTTGGTGAGGTTCTATTTTTTTGACAGTGAATGAAAAGACAAATCCTCTCTTCTGTGACATTGCCTAAGATAACTTTGTAATATGGAACATTAAGATTCGTTGAAAATTGTCTAAGATTAATACAAAAAATTGGTGCTGTTAAAATGAGGTTTTACGTACTAGCGATTTTTGTCTTAGATGATATTTTGTACTAAAACCAAAGTGTTTCAATTCAGAGTATATCTCAAGCAGATCATAATAGCTAGGCTTGATTTTTCCAAGGTCTTCTCTGCTTATTCCAAACTTGTTTATTACATCCAAGAGGAAATCCCTGTTAACTAGGCCAATAACATGTGATCCGTCGTCTCTTATAATACAATGACCTAATCTTACAGTTGTTTCATGCATAACTAGTCAAACAATTTTTTATATTTATGGTTGGTCTTCCAAATTTGGAAATTGTAAACGTATGTTGACGTTATTCTGGAACCATTCCTGATAACCTTGTAATTTCCTGAATACTGGGTCTTTCAGGCACAAAGGGGCTCTAACAGCAAATAGGGGAAAGAACAACTTCTTGATTATTGTTGTATCTTAATTGGTTAGCTGCTATCTAAAAGTTGACAATATTTTTTTAATAATAAATACGAAAAGTTGGATCATTGGGTCCAGTCACAGTACCACAGAATTTCTTGAGGGTTATGGATGATGCAGTAAATGACAATATGGAAAAGGCTGCCAAGAAAAAGGGTATGCCAGTTCATGAGTTGTTCATGATATTTCAAGAGTCTGGGTGGCAAAAAGATGCTGCTAATAATCCGATGCAACTTGATGCAATTAGCAGAAAATATGATAGAGTAGAAGTACGTGAAAATAAGGTCGATACTGAATACAAGCAGGAATATCTTGTATACGTTAGCTAAAAATCAAACCTGTAGAAATATGGCTTGTTAATATAATCTAGTCTACAATTCAAAATAATTGTCAGACGATAACTTTACCACTATACACAAAAGTACTGTGGAAGGAGCTCAAGCATATATCATAAAACCATTCAGTTTTACGGACGTGTTAAACGCCATAACGATGATACTAAACTAGTGTATTAGTAACATCTTATCAATCCGCAATCTGTTGGAAATGATTTAAAGTCCATGTCCGAGTTACAATGTCGTGATTCGCAGTTATAAAATTCTAATAATTGGAGCCTGTATGGAACTTTTTGTTTTATCTAATATTGTAATTTACCATGTTTTTCTTTCTCATGCTCCGTATAGTGTAATACTTGTTGCTCTTGGTAATGTGATTCATCCTATACTATTTGGAGGAGTATCTGTATTGTTAGCAGGGACAATAATCTTCTTTAGTGATAAAAGAAAGATTCAGAAAACCTAGTGACATTCTTTGTGGTATCATCGTGTATGAATGCTAGTCAGTCATGCATTAACTCTGGTTCATATGTCTTGGACCCGTTTTGATAAGAAGTGATTTTTGCTAGAAGATTCGTGTTGTTTCACAAAAGATGTTTCTATGATATGGTATCTGGTGAGGATGAGGATTCTGAGGATGACGATTAATGGATACATGATGAACTTGATGCATAATTCTTATAGACAATTTTGAGCCATAATTTTTATGAAGACTCTGACAGGCCTGATTCTAATGTCATTACTGTTCATTATGACTGTACCGCATGCTCAAGCCCAAGTTAATCCTGGAAACGATCCTGTAATGTGGAGCTATGTGGACCCAACCCAATTTTGGGTTATACTTGTTGTACTGGTTATAGTCGGTGGAGGGTTTACGATATACTTTCGCAGAAAGCCTGCACCAAAAAATAACACCTAGGCTTTGGGTTTTACAGTCTTGCCCATGAGTAATTTTTGCAATCCTGGAACCATCATGGATATGATTGCAACAAAACCAAAACCTGCTGCAAATAACGCGGCAGTATGGGATTCATACACACGCATGACAAGAAACGATGCTGCTGAAAGGCCAAACATGATCAAGGATATTGCAAACATTGTGTTGATTTTCAATTTACAAACCCTTTGACCATACTAGATTTAGCAATTTCTACTGGAAAAAAGGCAGTACCAAGAGTAAATGATTTATCTTGTGTAAAATTATACATCCTAGACCACAAGGACTCTAACGGGATGATGTTAGTATGGCAATCCTTTGACCGATTAGATGTACTGTGGTCAAATCCTTTTCTAATATGGGTATATTGTATCTGTAATGGGATTATTTGGAGGCAAAAAAGAAGAGTATTGTTCAGTATGTAACAAGAGGACTCCACGTACAAGTAAACCAAAGAAAGAATGGCACATCAAAGGCCAACTCTGTGCAAAATGTTTTGTAGATTTTATGAAAAAACCTATTGCGAAAAAAAAGAGTGATGATGTTTGTGTTGCATGTGGGGCAGAACCAGGCGGGCTAAACCTATGGAAACCAAAAAAAGAGTGGCAACTACAAGGCTGGCTCTGCGAGCCATGTCTTCATGAATGGGAAAAGTCTGATAATGAATTAAAGAAAGCCTGTATCGTATGTAATGCCAAACTTGGCTTTTTTCCACGCTATGCAAAAAAGGAATGGAACCTCAAGGGGTATTTGTGCAAAAACTGCTGGAATGCCCAAGAGTCAAAAACCTAAAAAAATCATAAATGATTCTACTCTGGAGGATTTTGGACAAATACATTACAGATCAACCAGTCTGTCTTGGAATCACGATATTGTACGTTGCATGTAACAAACTTGCCCTTTAGTGCTCGCTCCAAGTCTGCAATGGTTTTCTCTTCATATTGAGGATCCTCGGGATTATCCACCTTGGCAATCATAATCCTCTCAACATTTCCGTATTCCTCCTTGTTGTCTTTACGAAAATGTGTAACTGACATGTCAAAAGTATTTCCTGATAGACATGCAATTACTGGACCGCCTATTCCATCGCCCATGTTTTGTGTATTTTTTGTGTACCATAATTAACTATTCCACTATGGTTCCTATGTGGTTCTAAACAGTCTATTGTCAAGATCTTTATGATGTCAAACCACGAAATAAAACCATGAGTAAAACAGAAGTACTAAGCGAGAAGACAAACAAACCAGAGACAAAAGAAATCTATTCAGTATACAGACAGAACGTAAACCGTTACTTTGAAGAAGCAGAGAAAAGCATGGTGCAATGCATGGAGGCAGCTTCGAGCCTGCAACAAGAATTTGTCTTGGCATGCAAAAATGCAATAGACAATACGGTTGCATTCCAACAAGAAGTGGTGACAAAGAGCGGACTTGGTTCAAACATTCCACAGTCTTATCTGAAATCAATCAATGATGCATCAGACGAATTTGTTAAAGCCGTCTCTCTTCAGAACAAGGCAGTGATAACTGCAATCGATGCTACAAGACAGAATATCAAGACATTCAATGACAACTTGAAGACATTTACTACTATGGATACTGGCACAATGTCATCATGGTTTTCAGCCTGGAAACCTGTACGAAATCCATAGATCATATCTTTTTATTTTTTAGGCACGAAAAAATAAATTTTCCTTGTATTTACGCCTTGTCTAAACGTCAATCTAGGCGCAATCCAACATTTTTGTTGCAAAATTGTATTGAATTGATAAATAATTTTTCTGACACTATTCCATCATGACAAAAACAAAAACAATCCGAGAAATGCAAGGAGGAAAACTCTGATGACTGACTCGGCTACAATCACAAAGTGTCTAGACTATGCAGTCCAGATAATGCAATGGGTTGATGGAAAAGAACACCTGTTGGCAATGGGCAAAGTCTTTCTCTGCACGCTATTCCTAGGAGGTCCATAGCATGGCAGTAGAAAAAACCGGCAAGATTCAAGAGATACGCGAAACAGTATCTTGTGCAGTTGAGATAATGCGTCAGATAAGGGCACCTGGAGTACAAGAGTCCCTTGGAAAAATCATGGACATGGGTACAGTTGTCAAGGATATAATCGAGGCACTAAAGACACCCGAGATGGTCAAGAATATAGAAAATTTCCGCTTGATTACGCAAAACATCAACGAGGCTTCTGAAAAGATGCACGGTACCATAAAACTAATGGAAGAGATAGGTGTCATACAAGAAGCCAAGGAATTTACAAGGTCTGCCAAAAACATGATGGACCTGATTGGAAATACCGGCCAAGACCTAAGGGAGGTAAATGCAGCAGTAAAATCAGTCTTCAGGTCAGTCCAAGTGCTGGTCGATGATATCAGGCCTGCAGAAAGCAGATATTAATATTGATTATACTTTTGTATTAATCATGACAGAATTTGATAGAGTGTTGTGCTCTTGTACAAGTTGCAGGTGTGGTCATTATGGAAAGGGGTCAATTGACAATTTTATGTGTGATAACTGTAAAAACGACATCCATGGTGGAATGAGACCTGTCACAAAAGCGGTAAAATCACACTAGTAGACAACTATTTTATTGAATATATTTTACCTTACTTTTTTGTATGACTAGATTTTCATTTTTGCGTTCCGTCATGCCCCCTATTTTTCTATTGAAACTTGCTCCATATCAGATAATTTTGTACCGTTAAAGAAACTATCAAGTATAATATTCATTCCCTGATCAAAAGATGACGCAGAATTAAAAAACACATGGTATCCATTGCGATAAAACTCAAAAGAGGGAAAAACAGCATATGGATTTGGCTTGCCATCAACATTTGTCGCAGATGAATAAACAGTATGATTGCCAAACTGCCAAGCTTGCATGTACTTTGTCATGCGATTATAGTCTGGATCAGTTGGCGATAATCCCGTACAGTTGCAATATACTGTGTCAATGATCGGGGTATCGTTATAGGATTTATCCCATGTGTACCTGAAATAAGTGTCGTTAGCACTATTAAATGCCATATCAATGAGAAATGACCCGTCTTCAAGAAAGAGCGGTATTGGAATAGGAGTTTTGGACTGGGTTGCATATTTTTCCAATAGGTATCGAGAAGAATTCAATATCTGATCTTTTGATACATCTCTTCCAATTCCAACCACGCCGTTCTTGTTTTCTTCCCACGTAGGCTGTTTGACAACCAGATATCCTTGGCTATCAGTATCAAGGTCAAGTTTTGGCAGTGCGCCTGTAACTGGAGCTCTGATCATTACAAGTCCCGGACTGTAAGATACACCATCTATTAACCGGTATGGAGGGCTTATGCATGGATCCTCAATCCTCTGTCTCCCAGGTTGTGGCCAATACTTCATCAAGCAGTGAGATGTAGGATCAAGTGCACTGTATGCACGAAAAGAAGACGTATCATTTTTGTCACCACCAATGATTTTAGGCAGACGAATAAGCATGAACATCTGATAGGCGTTTGCACTGTCAAAATCATACGAATTAGGATACATAAAATATCCAAAGCTGTTTGGCACCATGTCCGATATCTTGACATAATTCCCGGATGATCCAGGGCTGTTAGATGAATGAAGGTAAATTCTATCATTTTGACTAGAGATTGTAGAGGGGGAAGTGAATACAATTATGCCATATACGACAATTGCTAAAACAACTATTGAAATCATAAAAATAGAAAATTTTGAAAGATGTCGTATTTTCATTTTCTATCCACAGAATTCCATTCACAATGACCAAGCCAGAATTGACCTGATGTAGCATAAATTCCTCCTGTACAATAATACTTGTACAAAATTGAATCGTATTGTATTACATTTTTACAACCATTTTTGTCACAGATTTGATAATGAGCATCAGGATTATCTAACACTGGAGCTAATGCGATAAACAAAACTGAAAAAAGTATGGAAATTCCAATTATTGCAAGGTATAGAGTTTTCATTATTTTACATCTAATATCCTTGGTTTTCTGTAAACGGTTTAGGAATCATCTGTATAGTTTTTGTTCCGTTCTGAAATAATATGGTAAACATCCTGTCGGTAGGCGACAGATGTTCGCGGTAATCAATTTTGTTTCCATCAGATGTTACGTTAAATGAAGCATAATCACCAATTTTTGGGCTATCAATAAGATCTCTAGGAACAAACAGAGTCATCTTGCTGTCACCGGTAGTTTCAAGTGACAATGTCAACCCATGAGTTGTCATATCAGATGCAATATTGTTAATTTTACTCCCTACGGAATAATACATTATTGTAGAATTGGTATTGTATAGTGATACAGTCTGCAACGGAATGCCCCAGCCTCTAGTCACAAGTTTAGATGCAGAAGACAAGGTCACGCATGCAGTATTATCTTGCAGATACTCATTTGTCGGGTCAGATCTTTTTATTATCACTACAAAGCCTGTTTTACAGTTTAGATCTTTAGCATCAATCCCGGACTGGGCTTGTCTTGATGGTGACAACAGAGTGGTTTTGACTGGAAATTCATGAATTATGTTTGCCTCTTTGAAGATCCATTTTCCATCAACTTGTTGCCAAGTTCTAGTATCACCATAATCATCACTTAGACTAGGTGTAGAATATTTGTAAAGTGTTTTTCCAGCAAAAGGTTGTACAGAATATGAAAAGATTATTGTAGCGTTGTCATGTGCTGGTGCACCATTACCTAGACCGCCGCCAACTCCAATGCGAGTAGTAAGCCTATCTTGAGTTTGAATATAACAGTGCTCGTTTGGACCTAGTGTTATTTGTGGATAACCTCCTTCTCCATTACCGTCTTTAATATCAACATCATTTACTAACATGGTTGCATTTTTTGTGTTGTACAATTCTAACCAGCCAATAGCCCAAGGTCCTATCGAGCCATTGTCATCAATACATGATTTCACTCCATCAGCATAAAATGAAATAGGTCCCCATAACTCAACTTGGGTTACAATGATTGGAGGTGCACCTGTATCCAGAATAGTTGTAGTATCAGCTCTGACTAGATGAATTTGAGAATAAGCAAGTATCATCATAGAAATTCCAACAATTGACAAATAGTGGAGAGTTTTCATTTCCTAAATTTCATCCTATAAAATCCAATGGCAGAAACTATTCCAATCAATAAAACTGGAACCGAAAATGGAAATTCAGGAACTGTCAATGTACTAGATATCTTCAAACTTTGAGTGCCAGAACCTGACCATGGAATTGTTATTGTCCTACTCGTATCGTTTTCACTTTCTTGAAAACTGATAGATGTCCCGTCGCGGGTCACAACAAATGGCAAAAGGTTACTAATATTAGAATTTCCAGATTTTGAATCTACCAATGTTTTTGGTATCGTAACTGTAATTGATCCATCCTTTGTACTGTTAACCAAAATAACGATTGATTTGGATCCGACATCTGCTGTGACATTGATAACCTTTCCATTTTCTATTATGTATGGTATAAAATAATTTGTCCCTTGAACATTAAGAAATGGCACTACTCCAGACGACATTGTATTATTACAATCAAGCAAGGATTGAGAATTTAGTTCATATCTAGAGTCAACCATGTAAAAACCCAAATTCATCATAGTGGAATTATATTTTGCAGATTCAAGTACAACAAAAAAATCAGTTTCAATTTTTGTATTTGTCGGATTGCCATAATCATGACCGACATCTACAAATTGATTAAATCGTATGTCGTCTGGAATTATGCCCAAGTTTTGAAAATATTCCTTTATTGCAGTACTCATGGCACAGTATTCAATATGATTATCACTCAAATTTGACGGTACTGTATTTGATCATGGTACAGCTTTGCCGGATACTGGATATGATTTCCCTGTCCCAGATGATTCCATGACAATATGAGAATAAATCATACCGGATGTATCGTTGCTTTGCTCTATAGTATATCGATACCATGCAGGTGAAGAATCAGCACTGGCATAAGATGAACCTAAAAATGAAATGTAAATAACAAATGTCAAAAGTGTAATTAGAGAATAAAATGATATTTTCATAGTATACAAGTACTGGACAGATATAGTTTAAAAAATTGGTGTAGAATTCTTCTAGATTAAAAGGGATGGACCGGGCCGGACACGCTACTGTGCAGTGCATTTTTGCGTTCCATCATGTCTATTTTTCTATTGAAACTTTCTCAATACCTACTCATTTTGTTTCTATGTTTAACTTCATTTCATTCCAATATCTAAAAATCGTCCATTACATGGAAAGTCAAGGTAGTGGAATAACACATAATCCAATTTTAGAGAAGTTTTATCTGATCATTGATTATGTGAATGATCTTTTTTGAGAGTGTTATGGAACTAATGCTTTTATTGATTGTAGTGATAATTATATTTTCATTTATTGGAAATGTAATCATTATAAGATTTGATCTTTCTGATATGTGATAGTTAATAGGACCATAGTTTTCATCAAAATCTCTTCCCATTGAAATCTGTAAAACACAACTCATACAAAAAAATTCATTCAAATGATCAGGAAATTGTCTAGCAAACAGAGGTCGGGCAATTTTTTCCAGTACTTTCCCACGATTGTTTATAACTGCTACGGATTGTATATTTTTATTTGATCTGAGAATAGAACCACACAATGACTCCAGTGATACATGAGATGACATCATATTATTCAAGAGATGCAAAATTTGTATACACCGGTAGTTGATTTTCACACAACGCTATGTTGATGTTTATAACTTTACTCTGAAACGACGATGATTTTTTACCATCAGATCGTATGGTGTATGTAACATGTAGAAGATTGAGTTTTTGAAGTAACTTCAGTTTTCTGTATATAGTACTTGGAGAAATATCATAATTTGAACAAATTTCTGCAGCAGTCATTGCATTCTCTTTTGTTATGCCGAGTATAATACGACAATGTTTGTCTAATAGAATCTGAAGAATTTGTTCTTCTCTTGTATCAACTTTTAAGGAGGATAAGATTTGCATAATGTCATACTTACAGTAAAATAATTAAATTGGTAAGTATACACTGCAATACATTCAAGATTAGATTTTAATATGATATGTCTGAGCTCAAATAAAAAAGCAAGTGTTTCAGATATGAAATAATTATTTATTCGGCAAACTCGAATGAAATCATGGTTTTATCAATTTTTACGTCCATTTTTTTATTAAATACCTCTTCAAAGATCAATTCGAGAATTGTTTTATGGTACACAGACCAGTTTTTTCCCAGTTCGTGCTTCATCACATATCTGTGAAAATGATTATCCTCATGAATATGACTCACTTGAACTGACGAGTTTATCATTCGTAATTCAAACCATGACAAAAATGACTTGATGTCAATTTTACCTTTCATGAATAGTGCCATATTCTTTACTTCATCTTTCCCAACGTTGGTGGCAACACTTACTATTTCTTTTTGGCTCAGCTTTCCAAAAACATGAACAAAAACCTGCTTATTTATCATCACAAATCCAATTGTCGATTCATACATTCCCCAATCCAAAAATTGCCTCAATGCTTGATTTACAAGTGTATTAGTGCTTATCTTTCTATTACCTGATTCATTACGTAATTCCTTTATTATATTTTCATCCAGTCTAAAGGTCATTGTAGATGTTTTTTTGGCACTTGAACTCAACTGCTTTTAGTATGTAATGTTGAGCTTTTAAGATTTGTATTAGGTAATTAACACATTTTGCCATCTATTTTATAGTATTTCACAAGTCAGATTATCAAAATTGTTAAGAATTTATTGATTCAAGAAAGAACTTTCGCAAATCGTGATATCTTGTTCTTATGGTAGTGGATGTAATGTGGGAGGCCTTTGCCATCTCTGCTTGGGTCTTTCTTTCTGCGTTTAGGACGCAAGCCAGATAAAGTGATGCTGATGCTAACGCTTTTGGATTTTTTCCTTGTGACAGTCCTGCTTTCTCAATTGAATAAATTATTTCCAAGGCATCTCTTCTTGATTTTTCACTAATTTTTGCCTCATTCGCAATACTTGCCAGAAATTCTCTAGAACTAAAAGGATTTATTGATAAATCCAATCTCTCAACTAAACTTCGATACGTTCTTGCAATTTCTTTTTTACTTATATTGCTAGCTGTAGATATTTCGAGAATTGATCTTGGTATGCCACATTGCTTGCAAGATGCATAGATGCATGCACAGACTATACTTTTTGATTTTCGTCCAACTGTCAATTTCGCCCGTATGGCTTTTCTATACATGTGTGCAGAATTTTCTGCTATGGAATCAGGTATTCCCAATTTCATTTGTAACATGTTAAGAAATAAAAGGGCAGATCGAAGTGTCTTGTTTTTAGAAGCAACTGCACTCCTAGTATTCAATATGTTGAGGCGATGAAATTCATTCTTGGCAGTCCTGGAAAGAGATTTACCCATGCTATCTCTCTTTGACATTATCGTAGTCATGTTCATATCAAACATTGTCAAAGAGTTGATCGAACCAGAACTTTTTTTTGTCAAGTAATCTACTGGATCAGACCAATGTGAAGAAATGGTTTCTAAAGATTTCTCTTCTAAAACTAGTCCGCATGAACCGCAAAGGATCTCGCCTGATGCATTATCGGTGATTATTGGCCATCCTTTACAATCACGAGTAATACATCTTGGAAAAACTTCATTTATCTGAACAGGGATATTTGTAACAACATCTAGTTCTTGCTTTGCAAGAACTTGCTTGCGTTTACTCACGGATCAAGTCAACCCACTGTTTTCTTTCTTTAATTTCAAATGACTGAATTTTCTCAATGTCTTCTTTTATCAACTGTAATGCTAGTTCAGCTTCATTTCGCAATTCTTCTGAAATGTGTCTTGAGCGAAGTTGTGCAATTCCTTTTATCGTATAATTCATTTGAACTTCTAAAAGAGTCTGGTTTCCAATCTGAATCAATAAAATGTCTTTTATGCCAGTCAGTGAACCCCTAGTCCATCTTATGTGAATGCCTTCGAGGTAAAAAAGAATAATTTTTTGATAGCATTTGTCGGAGTTGCTCAATGTTACCTCTCGGGTAATTACATTACCATCGCGTGATTTGTTTCTCACTTTGATCATTCCCTTCCAAAAATAAGGATCCCTTTCAAGGACAGATATGACACTCCAGACTTTTTTAACAGTGGAGTTGATCATTATCTTTGCAGTGATTTCAATCATAGTGTGATTTTCTAAAACGTGGCATAAATGGTAGATAGTACACACTGCAATCTATGGCATTGAAATACAATGATGCCATAGTGTGAGTTGTAATGAAAACATTAGTAGACAAAACAAAATCAATGACTACATTGTTTGGCATGGTGTCCCTAATTGTTGTCTTTACACTCGTCCCACACGCATTTGCATTAACAACTGCAGATGATCCTCATGGACCATTGGAATCTGTTGCATGGATGGCAGCAATGGCAGTGGCTGGTGTTATGAGTGGTGTTGGGATTTTGACAACAATTAAACTTGGAAAATTACATCAAAAATAATTCACTCCCATAATTTTTAATTTATAAAAATATTCTGTCATCTGGACAAAGTTTAATATTCAAAAAATTGCTCATTATTTTTATATCTTTTGGACAAGATATTAAAGTTATAAAATTCTAAATTTATAAAAATTGAAAATGGTTGGAAAAAAATCCACTCTAGGTGGAATGTATGATCATTTTTTGCATATTGCTCCACGCTATCGTGAATTAAGAACTACCGATCTTGGACCTGTTCTGTTTATAACCCATAAGCTACAAAACCTCCCAAACATACGTGCTGCTGATATTGGATGCGGTGCAGGAAGATATAGCCTTAAGCTAGTTCAACATTTGGGAGAAAAATGCCATCTCTTTTGTCTGGATAATAATAGGGAAATGCTACGTCACTTGAATCAACATTTTATAAAAAACAACATTGTAAATTTCACTCCAATACGAAGTGATTCACACAAAATACCGTTACAAACAGATTCACTTGATTGTGTAATGTCATTTAATGCAGTTCACCATTTTTCGCTACAAAATTTTCTAAAAGAGTCTTCAAGAGTGCTCAAAAACAATGGAAAATTATTCATATATACAAGATTGAGAGACCAAAATGCAAAAACTATCTGGGGAACTCATTTTCCGTCATTTGACAAAAAGGAGACGCGTCTCTATGAGCTAGATGAGTTAAAGTCAGCCTTCGAAAAGGATCCAAATCTAAACATAAACTCAGTACAGTTTTTTGAACACCATAGAGTCTATCCACTAGAAAAACTCGTAGAGCAAGCAAAAAACCATCATTATTCAACTTTTAAATTTTATAAAAAACATGAATTTAGAGAAGCATTGCATAGGTTTGTACAAAACATATTGAATCATTATGATGATCTAGATAAAATATCGTGGAAAGATCAGAATACATTGCTTGTGATTGAAAATAAACAGTGAGTTAGGTACCTTCTATGCTAATCATGTAATACTTGCCCAAAGGCTAGACGGTGTATGCCAATTACAACCAGCGCAATTACTATTGAAAGATGCAAAGTTTTCATTTAGCTGAATAAGTCCTTGCAAGGTGATTAAGCTCGTATGAGATCACTGACATGTTTTGCAAACGAACCGCAGCTGAAAGCTCTTCAGTATTGTTTAGATTCACGTTAATTTCTCGGTATGTTCCATTTTCTGTATACACAGTCCCGTCTCCCATGAACTCACAACTATTGCCAAGTATGATCTTTTGAATTCTAGCATCAGACAAAAGTATTGACTCAATCTGATCTCTTGTTGCCAAACGGTTTGCATCATACTGTAAATCTGCCTGTTCTGGATCTGTACAATGAAATACATCTCTTCCTGCACCAACCAAACCATTTTTGCCAAATTCAAAAACAGGTGGCACCACAAAGATGTATCCTTGGTCATCCACCCCAAGATCTAGGTTTGGCAGTGCGTTATATTTCTGATACATTGCAGGACCAATTACTGCAATTCCGTTAACTGGTTCGTATTCCCCGTTATTGCAAGGCTCTTCCAGTTTTTCTATATTTGGGCGGTAAGCAGTGAGACATCCATGATTTATGTCAATCATACTATAAGCTCGAAAAGAAGAAATGGCATCCATGTCTCCACTCAAATCTTGTGGTAGTCTTATGAGCTCCCATCGATAAAAAGCACTGACATCAATTGTAGCATTGCCCGTGTATGGATATGTAAATTCAATAGCAGAGTTTGGAGTTAGATCATCCATCTTTACATATTTTGTGCCATTATCAGTAATTGCATGAATTCTGGCTTGAATTTTTTCTTCTTGGTTTTGTTTTTCGATGTTGTTTTGGAGTGTCAGCAAAGTGACGATTGTAATTCCAACGGTGGCTAGAATAGCAATGGCAATTATGGATAGCCGCAGAGTTTGAGTTTTCATTTTCTATGGACCCACATTAAATTTTTCACTAGCCGTTTTATTGTCAAGTGAGGCAATCATTGTGTAAGTACCTATTTCATTAATGGCTGGTTTTCCCGCAGGTCCTTCCACAGCATAAGTAAAAGTACCAAAATGCATTCCAGCAGTTTCCGTATGCACTATACAACAATTACTCCAAATCTGCGTTCCGTTTGAATTCAAGATTTTCATGTCTGGATAGACCCCACCATGTTCATACCCCGTATACTTTACCATTGCAGCAATTGGTTGACCAGAAACATAGCTCTGATTTAATCCAGTTATCTCTATTTTTAGTGGAGTTGCCAGCAAATTTTCTAGTGATTCACCCCACTCTCGCTCAATCAATTTTTGCCTAGTTTTTGGGGTGACACATGCTGGAGTGTTGTCCACCATCTTTATGATTAACTGTAGATCTGCTTTGCATAAAATGTCGTTTACGGGAACATCTTGCTTCAGTGGCGATAAGATTCTTTCAGAAGGTCTTGTGCCTTCAGGCCAAGAATCACTTGCCAAGTTAATTACTCTCTGAAATTCTTTGGAACCCATAATGCCTTCTTGGTTCTTTGCATAAATCATCCAGTTGAGAGTGCTTGATACATTTGATATCTGAGAAGGCAATGACACTGTCCAAGAGATCGTTTTCTCCTCACCTACCCTAAGAGTAAAGTTTCCATTTGTGGTTTGAAAATTCCGTAAAAGCGGCGAGTCGACAAACGCAAGATGCACATAATACAGCGTAGAATTTCCTACATTTGCAATATTTACGCTAACAGGCAATATGGCATTAGGTATTACTCGCCCTACTGGAAGAAAATCTGAATCAATATCCGGGGCAAAATCACTCCAAGCTGCCGGTGGTGATGCAGGAGGACATTTATCATGACAAATTGGAGTTATAGTAGTGCTAACTTCACTGATCTTGCTTAGGCTTGGATCCTCTGCAACTCCAATAGACTCGAGGTATGTGTCAGGGGTATCAAGGAGGTTGAATTCGACGCCTACTGCAGTTAGTTTTACATTACCACATAGAGAATTGTCCCATGTGTCATTAGTTGAGACACCGGTCAAGGCATACTTGTGACCTGAAACCTTTGATTGAAATTCAGTAGAAGTAAGAGCAAGTGCTACTGCTTTGCCCCTATCAAGTGAATCCGCAGTTTTTTGTAGCTCGTCCCCGATTTTGTTCTGGCATTGTTGGTAAGAAAGACCTACCGAATTGTAAAGTGAGCTTGAATTACTTCCAATGCCATGGGCATATTGGGAATTATGCTCTTGTGCGTTTACAGGAGTATGTGATAATAACAAAGATAGTCCGAATCCAATTACCGCAATTATCAAAATGTTCTCTGTTTTCAAAATATGTTATTCTTCGACCTTTGAACTTTAAAAAATTGGTGTAGAATTCTTCTAGATTAAAAATATGGATCGGGCCGGACACGCTACTGTACAGTTCATTTTTGCGTTCCATCGTGCGTAAATTTCTATTAAAAAATAGAGTTTTCATTTTTTACTTGGAACAATCCGTAATTGTTAGAACTATGATTTGCCCTCCAAGGCAAACACCAGGAGGTAGATGCATCCAATATGTGCCACTTGAAGCATTTTGAGATGTAGACATTGTGATGTTAACAAGAGAACTTGTATGCTCACGGATAATTTCTGCAAGCGGATCAACTGTAACATCAATTCCAGGATGATTATGCATATTTGCATCATGCATAAACTCTACATCGTTGACAATGTTGACACCATCTGGATATTCTGGGATCCTTGCATCGGTATTAATTGAACTAACTGAAATAGAATATGTTAGAGTTCCATTATGTCCTGGCTCTAGAACATAATTTTTAACATATGGGTAATCAGTGTAGTTGTAAATGCCATAAAATCCTGTAGCGTTGAGGATTTTGCTTGAGGCGCTGTACCATGCAAATGGACAGAGGGGCAATCCCATGGCACCCGCGTAGGCATACGGGTTAGAAATGTTAGAAACACATGATGGAATAGCCTGTGATACACTAACTCCAGTTTGATTTTCTTTTGTCACGTATTGTGGCAAACTTTCAGAGAGATCTTTTATGTCGTTAATTGTTGGTACCACAACAAATGGCAGCCTCATTGTGTGGTTGTCATAAGATATAACCATCACATACGAACCAGTTTCATTCATAATTGGAACTCCAAATCCATCTGAGAGTTTGTAATGTATTCTAAAACCACCACGTTGAGGATCACATAATGTAATAGGATGATTTGCGTGCCATATGATGTTACCATCATCTTTTTGAATCACAATGTCAGGAATTGTACATGTTATTCCATATCCTGAAAGTTCAATAGTAAAATCAATTTTCTGTCCAACGGCATAAGTATCAAAAAGACCACTTGCACCCAAATCCACATGCTCTGGAATTTGTTTATCAGACTGATCTGATGTCAATACCAATACCCATCCCCTCTGCCACGGATGTGGCACTCCGTGATATCCAAAATATCCCGGTTTTGTAAAAGTATATTCAAATGATTCACCAGGTTTTAGAAAATTTGGCATTTTTGCATTCTCCATTACTGCCGAAAATCTATTTGTCATATTATAGAAATCCGGATCACTTGAGTTATCAGCAACTACACTATTCATTGTATGGCCATCGTTGATCCATCTAACAGTGTTGTTTACTCCAATTATTACTCGAATGTACTGCGGGTCATAATTCTTGCCTGAACTTTGATCTTCTGCGCCTTTAGGGATTATGACAGTAGTGACTTGACTAAGTGGATCAAAATTAGACATCATTTGTTGCTGTTGATCGTATACCGAGTGATAAATCAGAAAAAAAGACGTGCATGTGATTACCACAATTCCAACAATTATTGAAAGATGTAGAGTTTTCATTTTGTACATGTGCTGGACAGACATGTCATAAAAAATTGTGGTAGAATTCTTCTAGATTAAAAATATGGATCGGGCCGGATTCGAACTAGCCTTAAAACCAATTTTTATACTTTGATGGATATTACAATTTTAGTTCAAAATCCACTAATGACAGGTTCTGGAGGACGTTTTTGCCCTCATACTTTTTTCCTTATTTCTTATGCCTAGTTGTAAATAGGTTGTTCTTTCTTATCTTCCACTTGTTTCTCTCAAGTGTGGCGCTTTTGATCTCTGCCTCTAACCTCTTTCTTACATCTTGGCTTAGGTTGGGATCCTTTAGCTGCTCATTTTTTGCATTGATCTTCTTTGTGTATCTTTCAATCTGAATGTCTATTCCTTCAAAACTCATTTGTTATTCAAGACCAGGCTTGTAATTTAGCAATTTCTGTTTAGGTATTTGATTGTGGAAATGGTATCTTACTTTCTTATTATTTCCCATTCGTGTTTACAGTCTTCACACAGGAAATAATAGTGCATTCCGTCACTTTTCTCTACTGGATCCATATACTCTCCAGTGTTCTTTGACATACATTCTAGGCACTCTTGTTTGTCCATTTTCTTTATCTGACACTGACAGTAAAATTAATGCTTTTGATATTTTCTCAATTACTTTTTCAAGACTCTAGGTTTTGGGGTTGTGTTCGGGCTGTTTTTATAGATCGTACGTTGATTTTATTTCATGATGCACTGTGTCAGCTCTGTATGCAGGAGAAAAATTACACGCGGTACGATATGCAGTAAATGCGGAATGGATAATTCAAGAGAGGCAGGAAGGATTGCACTGGAGATACTTGAAGAACGGGGAGTCGAAGATCTTGATGAATTCATGCTCATTCACTTTCCTGACGAGAACAAGCGAAAAAAACTCAGACATGTCATGTTGCAAATAAACTATAATGAGACCAGGGCAAAACAGTATGATGCATCAAATCGTCATAAGCGATGATTACTCTCATGTAGAAAATACTAGATGGGTACTGAAAACAATCTTTATACTAGATATACAATAACATGTAAAATATGGACAAGCAAATCAGTGGATTGAAAAAGAAACTACAAAAAAATAACGATGATGCACTGGACTTTGTCCAAAAATTAGAGTCCACGCTTACAGACTTTGAAAAAACAGGAAACCTGACAGGCAGCTACTCTGAGATAAAAAAAGCCATACTTGAATACAAAGACAAACTAATAGACCAAATCTAGCATGGTCAAGTTCTCAAATATTCCATAATGTACAACCATACCACATGATGAATATCAGTTAAATCCTAATCAGTCACACTGAATCATGTGGTAAAAGCCATTACAATTGCATTGGTTGTGATAGGTATTGCCATTGCGGGAATTTTCCTATTTTTGGAGATTCCTAAAACTCAAAATTCAATAATACAATTGAGCGCAACTGTTGAAACAACTCCTGGAAATGTAAAAATCCATTCTCCTGAACAACTCTCAGATATTGACAGCGGCACAATACCTCTTGACAATGCGACTCTGGATAAAATACCTGCATTGAAAAACGCAATTGATCAAGCCTTTACCAGGTTTACCCCTCCGCCTTACTATCGTCCTCATACATTTACAACTAATATCAGCCAAAGTGATGTTGATTCTATATTGCAATTGGCAGGTGGCAAGGCAGAACAATTGCCTGAAACACAAACAAATGATACAAACTTTGGTGTCAACTTTACAACAGATACAACTTCGATGGAGTTTAAGATGAATAATCTCTATTATCATGTTGTCATTGAACAATTAATTCCGTCTAGCTAATGAAACTAATTTTGTTGTCGTATGACATTGACCTTGAGCAGACGCAGAATTATTTCAATGGATAAACCAAATGCTACAACTGTTAGTGCTATTACAACAGGCCAAAATATATCAGCAGGTATTGGGCTGCCGCTAAAGAATGGTGTTCCAGAACCTGCATGTGGACTCTGGGCTGCTATTGTCACTTTCTCCCGTGCTAGCTTGAGCATCTCCTCTAGGGTTGCACCAGAGCCAATTCCTCCGTCTCCGGAATAAGGACCGCCTACTGCATTGTAGAACGGATTGTAGCTTGTATACCCACTTCCACTTGGTACGTCTGGTATACCTTTTGAGACATCAGAGACACTACCAGTTCCCTGTAACACAAGGGTTGTAAACCATGCACCAATTGCAGCAATCCCTATTGCACCAAATCTGTACAGGGATTTCAGAGAGCGAGCAAGTGACTTGCTTGTCCTTGCTTTTTCTGAAAACTTGGACGGCAAAATTACAATTGCAAATTTTGTGGCAGTATAGTATTTCATGTCATGTGATTTTGTATTTTTTCCAATCCGTGATATCTCAACCAAGCCTACATCTTGCATCTTTTTTAGGTGATATCGCACAAGCTGCAATGAATATTCTGTCTTTACTGCAATGTCGTTTGCAGTAAACGTATTTTCAAATAACATCTTTAAAATATTTCTGCTAACATCGTTTACCAAAACTTCCCCAAGTGCTCTTAGGTTGTCGTCTTCTGTACCGTATATACCGACTCTTTCTGGAACTGGCTGTCTTGATTTTTCTTGATTCATGATATTTGTACAATAATAACGGTAACATGATATGTAAGACTTTTGATGAAATTCTATTTTCATCAAACGCTAAATCCAAAATTGTACCATTGTATACTATGAACAAACTTGCATACAGCATATTGCTTGCTGTACTCTTGTCTGCTGTCTTGCCGCAACTGGCATTTGCACAGCAGTACCCTGGGTACGCAGGCAGTACAATGACTTTGGAGCAAGAGCTTATTCTTGCAAAAAAGAAAGTTGAAATGGTAAAAGCACATCCAGGAGAAGGCTCGGGTACTCCATATCTTAACGCAAACGGAGTGGTTGGGGCTTCTGTGATTTCAGGGGCAATCTTTGGAGGCATATTTTTGGCCTTTGTAGTGCGTGCAAAACAGTATGAATTTGTACAAAAAAGACTTGCCCTCTAATTCTCTTTTTTTATTTTTTAAAAATCTCTTGTATTTGTATAAATCACATGTACACATTATACTGCTGTTAAAACACGAAGAATCTCCTAGAGGAAATCTACGCGACTTTTTTATGCGATGCCAGTCCTGTACATTTGAAAGAATTGAAACACATGCCTATATCTTTGACACCACTGCATCTCAAAACCCCTGCTCATTTTCTGGCTTTGATGACTGTATTTTTATTACTTGCAGTTCCAGTCGAGTCTTCTTTTGCAGGGCCAATGATGCCAAGTCCGCTTGCTGGTGGGCCAATTCAAATGCCATTTGTGCCTTCTATAACTCAACAACAAATGGTTGTTTCCGGAACAAATGTTTACCTGATATGGACCGCATCGACTTCAACTGGACAAAACCAGATTTTCTTTAAGAGAAGCATTGACAGCGGCACGACTTTTGAAGATCAAATCTCTCTTGGCAATGTGACAAATTCTCAAGATACTCATATGGTAGCCAGTGGAAATAATGTGTATGTATCGTGGTCATCATTATTTAATAATACATCAAAGGTTTTTGTAAAATATAGCTCAAATGGTGGAATAAACTTTCAGCAAGTATCTCCAAGTGTTGGAGACGCTACTCTAGTAAGTCTAATTGGTCTTGAAGCATATGGGAACACTGTACAGCTCTTGTGGACCGGAAGTATAGGACCAAACCGCACTCAGGTAATTGCATTGTCACAGAGTCATACTGGTGGTAGTTCGTTTGATTCTCCGTTGTACCTTAGTGATCCTAACATGTCATCAGGCCTTCCTATGATATCACACACTGGTTCCAACACCTATGTTGCATGGTCCTCTCAAGGCGCACATCCATGTATTCAGATGTACGAGTCTTGTCCATCATATCATTTCTTTAGGCCAATTACCGATGGAACACTCGGTCCTATAGTTACACTAGATGCATTTGATGGAAACATTCCAATCCGTATGGCTTCTGACCAAAATACTGTATTTGTAGAAGGTCTCAAGCGTGTATATCAAAATGGGTTTTTCCAAAATAGTGTCATCTCAATGTCAAAAAGCATTGATGGAGGTCGCTCATTTTCATCAACCTCATTGAACTTTGACGTAAACATGGCAGACATTTCTCTGGTAATCTCAAATGGCATTGTGTATCAGTTTTGGACAGTCTACGATAATGGGTTTGCGCCACAGCCCATATCTGTAGAAAAGAGTACTGACGGAGGCAAAACTTTTAGCTCTCCAATCAATCTGAGTGGCAAGACAACTCCTCTTGGCATTGATCTGTCAAACCAGATTGTTACCTCTGGTGGAAATGTGTTTGTTGTCTGGCCTGGTACTGATGACGCAGGCGCATCCCATGTATTTTTTACAAAAGCCGATTCATCTAATGATATCCGAATAATTTCAGATGTATCTCAACCAGGACTATTCAATATTGGTGCTCAAGACTCTGCTGTATTTGTATCGTATCTTGATGATGGCAACATGTTTTTTGAAAAAATCAATGATTCCAATTTTGTATCAACAGATTTTACTTGCAAGACAAATCAGAACATATCACACGAATCCATCACAATGAGTACACCGCAGATCTTCATCTCTGACAATCCTATACAGAATATTCTTGTTGGGTGGAAGTCACAAATAAAATCAACTTTACAAAATCTTCAAGACGGTGACTTGAATGTTGTATATCAAGTTCAGGCATTAAAAGATGGATCTACAGTATGGCATGTATACGAAAATGCTACACTTTTGTGCAGCAAATCACTTGATGCTAAAATAAACTGGTCTCCACAAGAGCCTGGCAATTACACCATCCAAACCTCCGTCATAAATCCAGTAAATCAGCAAGTGATATCATCAAACAGCACGACAATTCTGGTATCTGAAAACAGTGATCTTCAGACGTTTACAAACAATGCATCTCCTGTCGCATTTAAAGTGCTAAACCAAACAAGCCAGGTAAATCAGGAGGGCTTTGCAAAATTCCTATTGCAAGCAGGATCAAGCTCACCAAACTATAGGCTTAGTACCGTTAACCTTTCAATTGATTCTCCTCCTGGAGTTCAGGCCTGGTTTGACCAGTACGCAATATACTCTTTTGATAATTCGCCCCAAAATCTCACGATGTATGTCTATGCAGATTCGGGTGCAAAACCAGACATCAATTCATTAAAGATTCAAGGAAAAGGTTCTGCTCAAAATCT
Organism: Nitrosotalea sp.; assembly: GCA_025449485.1. Taxonomy (GTDB): domain Archaea; phylum Thermoproteota; class Nitrososphaeria; order Nitrososphaerales; family Nitrosopumilaceae; genus Nitrosotalea. The sequence goes on from JANWJG010000038.1 coordinate 26,779, forward strand.
TGTTACTGGGGAATATTTCAATATTGGAAACCCAATTCCTCCTGATGAGGGCTCACTCCAGTATCCTCAAAGCATAACTTCACAACAAGAGGGATACACACAGATTGGTACCGTTGACCTAAACATTGTACCAATTATGCCAAAACCTGTCACATACTTGACAGTTGGACCACCCTACATTCATCCAGAACATTTCTGTACGCCACCTGGTTCTTCTGTGGGTCAGAGCTGCATGGGATTTGTAGGCTATGAAGAATTTCCAATCAAGGTGTATTCTGACAAGGTTCGTACTGTGACACTTGATGCAAAAGACTTTCTATCTAGTGGATGGTACAAGTTTGAACCACAAGAGCTTGTCGCAACACCACAAGGCACTCCTTCTACACTGATTGTTGCGTCTGTTGTCAAACCATTCATGATAAACGTTCTATCAAACCATGTGGTCAAACTGTATGCAAATTCTTCTGATGGAAATTCATTTGCATATCTTCCTCTTACTGAGGGAGGAAACCCGATTAAAGTACTAAATTCTACTGGGCCAATTGAATTTGGCTCCCTTACAACTAACATCAATAATACAACTCCGAATTCTGTTGGCATTGTTTATGATTCAAACCAAAGCAGTACATCTCTTCCAGTTTCATTTTCAGTTCTTGGTGTGGTTGACGGTAGCAAAATATCTCAAATGCCGTCTTGGCTCTCAGTTGACTTCTTACCGTCTGCATTTACATTAAATTCTTCAAAGCCATATTATTTTGCAATTGACATAACCACCGTCGCTCCTCCAGTAGGTAGTAACACTACAGTTGCAATAGGTGAGAAAATTGGGACAAAGAACTATACTGGATACATACCAATTAGCATACCGCCACCTGTCTACATGACACCGGCAATGGCATCTCCTGTAGCAACAAGTTCACTGCCCGTACCTACACAATCGCTCCCACCTTTGAAGATCTTCAATACAGGAGTATCTGTAAAAGATGTTGTTTGTAAGGATGGACTTGACTTGGTTGAAAAGAAAGAAGATGGTTCTCCAGCATGCATAACCCCACAAACCAAGTCTGTTCTACTTGACAGGGGATGGGCCAAACTAGTACAATAAATCAAATGAATGGAACGATATATAAAAAAGAAAGGAAAAGTTAAGAAACACTTCTTAAAATTTGGATTACACAATTTGCAAATCTAGTTTTTCACTCTAATTTCAATATGTTTTCCCTCTGTAGTGGAATAAAGATTCTTGAAGGGATAATGATCCGTGTCGTATTTTGAAATGTTGCCATCAAATGTGGCAACAAGTTGTGTAGAATTATACATATCCACAAGTTGTTTTCCCCTGTTGATGTCTATTATGAAATGGGGATCTGCTACAAGAACAACTTTTGTCGTGTTTACGGGATATGAGAGTATTTGTGAATAGTCTAGAGGGACATTTTTCTTGTGAAATACATCGCTGAATATCCACGTGTATGTTGGGCTTGCAAGAATGCTGGTATCATTACCAGTTGACTGGTTTACAACAAATGCAGTAGCAGCATATTCGGCACTTGTCAAGTCTGTAGTAATGAGTTTCACAAGGCCTACCATGCCAAATATGCATATGCCTAAAACAAAAACAATGGTACCAATGTGGGCAATTTTCTTTCTTGGTATCTTTTCAAACAATCTCACTATCAAGACTGCTGCAGCAATACACATGACAGGTATTACTGGAATCCAGTAAAAGTATTGGTTGTAGTTTATCGCATACAAGAAAACAACAAATGGAACAAACCAGCCTAGTATGAAATAATCTCTCCTGATTGCTGCAAATCCAATACCTGCTGCCGCAAGCCAAAACAGGGCAGGGTCCATTTGCATAAATGATTTTGCGATATAGTTAAGATCAGCACCACCAACCCGATGCGTCTGGAAATAAAATACATCACGCATCCAATAATTGAATTGCCCTGCTTCTATGCTCTGGAGGGGCCACAAGAGTGGAATCAAGATAACAGGTAGCAAGAACAATGCAAGTAGCTTAAAGCGCTTGGTATTGCCAAAAAATGCCATGCCTCCAACCAATGGAATCATGGTAAATGCAGGTATCTTTGTAAATACTGCAAGGCCCAAGAATGCTCCTGATAACAAAACTAGCCATGTGGCATGTTTTGAATCTCTGGAATGCAATGCAGCCCAGATTGACAGCAAAAGAAATGGCAACAATATGGAATCAAGCAATATTCTACGAAATATCCATGACATTGGCATCACGGCAAATAATACGGCAGAAACCAATGCCACATTTTGTCCATAGCGTTTTCCTGCTATCTTGTAGATAAGAAAAGTATCTGCAACTGCCAACAGTCCCATGATGATTCTTGGTACTACATATAACATGGAAATGGAATTTGCATCAGCCGAGGGGCTCAGGGAATGGGGGTACCCAACAGAACCAAGTACTCCTGCAAGAAACATCTGTCCAAACAATGGATGATCATAAAATGAGCCTTCTTGAGGGCTCTGACCGTTTAGAACATGCATTGCTCTTCGCATGTACACGCCCTCATCAAAGAAAATATCTGGAAAACCTGCAACATTCCAAAGGTGAGAAAAGGCAGAAACTACCAGTATGGATATTATAAGAAGATGGTATCTGTTATGGTAAAGTCTTGTATTCAATATGTTGATGCCATTTTTTAGCCCCTTAAACTTATTCTCTGCGTGTTACCTCATACATACAGCGAAATCTTCTAGTAGAATCATATATGACTTGATGATATTTCCAGTAATTGTTTAACAGTCATGATGTATGCAAGATTTCATGAAACCGTTTCAAAAGATTTTGGTAATTGATGCAAGTGTACTTGTTGGGTGTTTTTTTCTAATATGGACACTGGCTACCGGTGCAAATTTTCTACTTCCTACAGTACAAACTGATTATGTAAAATCATTACCTCTGGCATTAATGTTTACTGCATTGGTTGGTGTTCTGATAGTATTGGGTACTGTTCTTTTATTTTTACCACGACGAAAAAAGTAGCGACCCTATAATCTTAGGGTATAGTGCCAGATACTTTTTGCACTCTGCCTATCTTACCATCATGTAATTCCACTTTGATTCCATGTGGATGAAAACTACTCGAAGTGAAAATTCGTTTTACAGTACCCTCTGTTAATTTACCACTGCCTTGATCTTGCTTTAGTACTATGAACACATTGGATCCTATCTTGATCTTGTCTCTTGAGGGTACTGTATCCATTTGGATATGTTACATATACGGTATTATCTAGTTTGATGATCACTTTGTGCTAGAACATTGTTTCGTATTTTTCAAGTGTGATATGATCCACAATATTTTTATTTTTAGTCGATCAAACTAATTTGAAATACGACACTGTCACAAGTATAATTCACTCATCTGATTCCTACGCAATTTTTAATAGAATTAGAATTGATGAAACCTAAAGATGAAATTTACGCCACAATCTGACGCAGATAGACGCAATCTGACGCCAATCACGCACAAAAATGGACTTTTCATTAATACAAACCTGACTCAAAAATACGTAATATCTAGACATGTTATTTCTGTGCCATACTTACATAGTTTTATTGAATGTGTTTTATCCACACAAGGTATGGAATCTGAAAATATTATCTCTACGGGTAACCATGATACAATATTTGGTCTGTTGTACTCAACTACTTGGAGTTGCACGTGACGTGGAAATATTGCGAAAAATATCTACTAACAGGCTCACTTTACGACTACAAAGTGATCTTTTAGAAATCCTCAAACAAAATGCACACAGAAAAGATCTGACATTGAATGCAATGATATCTAATATCTTGCACAAAAATGTTGCGTACGACGAAACTGTAAACGTTTTACCAAACATGATTATTCCACATGATTTGTTTTTCTCCATTGTCTCCAAAATACCTGAATCAGATATGGGAGATGTTGTAAAGGAAGGACCACGTATTGTGAAAAAACATTTTGACATCCTGGGATTGCAATATAAAATTGATCATGTTATTTACAATTACTTTGTGATGCTTGCCAAGTATTGCAACTGGTTTGAATTCTCGCACAAGGTGTCTGGAAATAATTATCGACTAGTGTTTTGTACCGGAAATAATCCAAAGTGGTCAATATTTGTGCAACAATACATACATGCAATACTTGAATCATTGAAAATAATAATATCAAATGAATCACATCACGCAGGAGTTGTTGTCTTTGAATTTTCACACAAAGAATACATCTGACACAGTTTGACACAAACAGAACCCAAATTCCTATAAGTAATTTTTCTACAAAGGTTTCAAATGATAGAACAAATTCATGAGAACACAAGCCATGAACGAAACATGCTAAATGGCAGCAAAATACACTCTACGATGGTTTTTTCCAAAGTCGTGTCATGCTGTACTTGTGGTATGGAAATGAAATTTGTTGAAAACGATGTAATCTTTGGTGAGGATTGGTATCATGGTAACTGCTGGAAAGCGACACAGGAGAGAGAGCGAAATGTTTGAAAAAACACACCATGAGAATTCGGGAAAAAAGATTCTCATCATAGGCCTCGGACAAATAGGTCACAGTAATGCTGAATACATGACATCTCTTGGACTGCAAGTAGATGGCTTTGATATTAGCAAAGATGCAGTTGCAAGGGCCATAAAAGACAAGGTGATACAAAAAGGTGCCACAGATTTTCGTGGTTATGACTATTATGTCATCTGTATCTCAACACACAAGCCAGAAGACATGTTTGTACCATATCTTGATGGGCTATTTGACATTGCAAAGCGACTTGCACATGAAGGCAAAATGGACGCACTTGTTGGAATTGATTCCACTGTAACAAGGGGCACAACACAAGAAATCAAAAAAATACTCGGTCACCGATTACATGTAGTACATGTACCGCACAGATTCTATGTCCATGAAAAAAGTGAACATGGAGTAAAGCAGGTCCGAGTGATTGGTGGATGTGAACCATGTTGTATGACTGAGGGGAAGCATTTCTACGGCAACGTGCTAAAAATTCCGCTTCATCAAGTAAGTTCGCCAGATGTAGCAGAGCTCACCAAAGTTGTAGAGAATTCGTACAGATATCTTGAGATTGCATTTGCAGAAGAGATCAAGATGGTCTGTGATAACACATCCCTTGACTTTGATGAACTCAGAGACGCAATTAACACAAAATGGAATATCAAAATCCTTGACGCCAGGGATGGTATTGGAGGTCACTGTCTTCCAAAAGACAGTCAAATGTTTCTTGACTTTTCAAGAAACTCTGTAGTGACAAGTATGATACGAGCTGCGAAGATGGTGGATTCACAATACAGGTTCCACCTTATTCAAAAAGCTACCCAAGAAATACCTCTCGCAAGAGGTTGACATCACATGAAGATAGTACACGTGGGTGCGATAATCACTGGGATAGTAATCACGCTAGGCGTTTTATTGGTAGTGCCCGAATTCTTGCGTCCTAGTCCCACCCAACCAATCCTGCTCTCATTTAGTGTAACTAATGAACAAAATCTTCCTAACTGGTGTCATGATCTGTCATCTGTTTTATCAAAATATGATGTCAAGGCTGCAGTATTTGTAATTGGTAAAGTTGCAGAACGACACCCTGACTGTGTTAATGGGTTTTCAAATAATGTCGATATTGGTAGTGAATCCTATGACTATGTATCACTTCCATCAATTTCTGATTACGCTACACAGCTTCAAGAAGTACAAAACGGAAAAATAGCAGTTGACAAGGCTGGGAATTTAGATTCTAAATTATTCAAAGCGCCATATGGAGCAACAGATGCTAATATTTACTCTCTACTGAGTCGTTCAAACATTTTAGCAGATTTTTCCTATAACGAACAATACAACAAGTATTATAATGGAAAATTCATAAAGTTTGATCTAGTTACCTATAATGGCTCAAAATATTATACAGGTTTCTTTAGACATATTCCTGCAGACAAACTAGTCCTAGTAAATTTCGATAATTCAACACCTGTATCTAAGATTGATGAATTTATTTCAGAATTTAAATCTAAAAACTTTCGTTTTGTGAGTGCAACTGAATTAACTTCTATGGATCTGACAATACATGGAGCAAATAGGACTTGACTGTAGAATTACAAGAGAAACCGCGCTCTGATGTTAAAGTAATCGAGATTCCAAAATGCAATCAAAAGTTTGCACCAAGTGGAAGAATTCAAGTTCGTAAACTAGCATGGGTCCTGAGAATATGTAGCATCGTCGCAATTACAGGTGTGATAATATTTAATGTGATTAAAGGCGTAGATCTAAATGATCCTCTCATAGTATATTCTACTTTGATGCCGATACATGCCTTGATTATCTTGTTTATTGGATGGTTCTTTTACAAAAATCCTGCAAGGGGTGTGTCAAAAAATGACCTAGTCTCGGTCATAATTCCGGTGTATAATCAACAAGCAATGATTGAGATAGTGATTGATGCAATTTACTGCTCTACTTACAAGAATCTCGAAGTAATAGCAGTAAACGATGGAAGCAAGGATGGCACCAAAGAAATCCTGGATGATCTTGCAAGAAAATATCCTAAATTAAAAGTCATACATAAAGCAAATGAAGGAAAACGCAAGGCCGTTGCTGCTGGATTTTATGCCTCAACGGCAGACTATATCGTACTCATAGACTCTGACAGTGTCGTAGACCCACACGCAATCAAGGAATTCATGAAAACGTTTGACGCAGATCCAAAAACGGGTGCAGTTGTAGGTTATGCAAGAGCATGGAATGCACAAAAAAGCTTTCTTACAAAATGTCAAGATGTATGGTATGATTATGCATTTAATATTCACAAAACAACAGAAAGCGTTTTTGGAAGTGTGATGTGTTGTTCTGGTTGCCTAGCAGGATATAGACGTGAAGCAATTGCCAACTTTATTCCATACTGGATAAAAGCAAGAATTCACAATAGTGACGATAGAGACCTTACTTCGTATGCAATAGCAACACCATGGGCAAAAACAGAGTTGGCTCCAATCTCAAAGAGGATGATGGAGGATACTGCAAATTATGATGATGCTGAAGATAGAATTCTAACTGCCCAAGCTATAGTGGAATGGAAAGCAACCTACGTTGCATCTGCTCTGGTCTATACTGATGTCCCTGAAAAAGTAAAAGGATATTTCAAACAACAAAAAAGATGGAAAAAGGGCTATGTCCGTTCTAATCTCTTTGTAAGTTCCTTTTTCTGGAAGAAAAATCCGTTAATGGCTTTGATTTTCTATACTGAATTTATGACGACTTTTACTTCGCCACTCATTGTAATAATAGTATTATTCTACGAGCCTGTAATACTCCAGCAATATTGGGTTCCATCAATTTTTGTACTGGGTTCGTTACTTACGGGACTTTCTCACGGGTTGGATTGTAAGTTCAGAAATAACCTTTCAACAACTTGGAAGTATAAGCCAATAATGAATCTTATCGCATCTTTTGTCTTGTCTTGGCTGATCTTTCCAGCCATTTGGAATTTTAGAAAAAATGAATGGCTCACAAGATAAAATGACATCTCCTGTTGTATGGATTGGTGAGTAGATGCTATTTAATTCTCTCCAGTTTATTGTTTTCTTTGTTGTAGTATTAGGCTCTGTTGCAATTATTAAAAAAAGAAAATTCCAACACTTGTTTTTGTTATTTGCAAGTTACTTTTTCTTTTATTATTCAAGCAATTATCTGATTACACTTTTAATTTATTCAACGCTTTTAGATTTCTACCTTGGAGGTGCAATTTACAAGTCCACTGATCCTCATCGAAGAAAAATGTTACTAGTTTGTAGCATGGCTGGAAACTTGGGTCTTTTAGGATTTTTCAAATATGCAGACTTTGCAATTTCACAGTTTAATGCACTAGGCGTCCATCTAGGACTTGGAAGCAACATTCCATTGTTAAATCTAGTTTTACCGATCGGAATTTCGTTTTATACATTTCATACCATGACCTATACGATAGATATCTATCGAGGACACCTTGTTCCAAGCAAAACCTTTAGGGAATTTGCACTGTTTGTCACATTCTTCCCGTCCCTAGTTGCTGGACCGATACTTCGTGCAAGCCAGATTCTGCCCCAGTTTAGGGAACAGATAGCCCAATCTGAAATGGGAACTAGACTGAAGCTAATTGTTCTTGAGAATTCCAATCTGAAATTTGGTGTAACCATGATGGCCATGGGGTTTTTCAAAAAAATGTTCTTCAGTGACAATATTTCGCCCATGGTAAACGACATCTTCAACTATCCAATAGGTGCAGAATCGTTTACAATTATTCTTGCTACCATTGGCTTTGGCATCCAAATTTACTGTGATTTTTCCGGCTATTCTGACATTGCAATAGGCGCTGCAATGATCTTGGGATTTAAGATACCTGCCAATTTTAATAGGCCATATTTTGCAACATCGCCTTCTGATTTCTGGAGACGATGGCACATCTCACTGTCTTCTTGGTTGAGAGACTATCTCTACATTACACTGGGAGGTAATCGTGTATCGAAGATCAGGACATATCTTAATCTGTTTATCACAATGTTCTTGGGAGGACTATGGCATGGTGCCTCCTGGAACTTTGTCATCTGGGGTATGTTACACGGTTTGTATCTTGCTATGCATAAATTAATTCTGGATAGGGTTCCATCGCTGAAGGATAACAAGTTTTTCAAAACAAAAATTGGAATTGCAGTTTCTATATTCATCACACAATATCTGGTGTTCTTGACTTGGATTCCATTTAGGGTACAAGACTCCACTAATCTGACATACTCTATCTGGAAGTACATTGTGTGGGACTTTGCAATTGATAAAACAATAAATGTGATTTCATTAAACAAACTTCCAATTTTACTAATCATCGCTTTCATTGTTCTACACTATGTGTCATACAAAAAGAATAATTTGATAGAAACAATTTCTGGTTTGAAATTACGTTACTGGGCAATGTTTCTTGTTGCAATAACATTTTCAATTTTAATTCTTTATGATGGAAAACCGGAGGATTTCATCTATTTCAGATTTTAGGAGATTATGATATGAACAATGCTATAAAAACAAGTATCGCCGCGTCCATTGCTCTACTTGTATCTTTTACAATGCTTTTTGCCTATCTTACATATGGTGCGGCAAATCCTGTTGACGTCAGCAATGAGAAATTCTCTTTTGCAGGAGCTGATTCTGGAGAAAAAAGAGTCTTCCTCTTGGGCTCTAGTTATGTTGAGCGACTAAATTCATCGTACATCAAACAATATCTCTCAGAGAATGGTTTGCAACAATTTCAGGTCTATAATATAGCAAAAAATGGCGCTGGTAACCCCTCACAACAAATTCAGTATCTAGAACCCATGGTTTCAGCTCATCCTACCGTTATTGTATATGGGCTAGGTTTTCGTGAATTAGGATACAAGCCGTATACAAATAATGCTCCTAGTTGTGCCCCAGGTGGGTCTATGCCTCTTGAAGGTAACACCACGAATACAGCATTTAGCACTCCGTCAGTTCAAGATGCTGCATCATACTTGCAAAAGATAATTCCTGTAAAGACTGACTATTTCTCAAACCTTGCTGACCCAAAACATGTCACAGTTGACTTACTAAAATCATATTTTGAAGAAAATATTACATCTAATACTGAAGTAAATGCTGTTGCCAGTAACGAAAACAATTCTACACTTGGTATATTGAATGAAAATTTTGTTGAAAAAAGGGATCCGCAGTTTATCAACATTAGAAGTCTTGATGAAATAAACAAACCGCTGGACTATACAGTTCACGTATGCCCTGATGACATGACCAATGAATTGACAAAATTAAGTGAAATGATATCTACATTGAAGAAAAATAATATCAATGTGATATTGTTTGTTCCGCCATTTTCTCAAAGTTATCTGAATGCTGTTGGCGATGATGGAATACACACATTCCTATCTACACTGGGTACATTTGCTAGTGAAAATAATTTAAAATTATATGATCTTCATGACAAGTATGTTACTCTAAACATATGGGCTGATGCACAACATGTTGCTCAAAACCCAAAGGTGGTAATTTACAGTGATGATATCGCAAAAATTGTTCTAGGCGAATTACATTCCTATACAAATATGCGAACTGTTGACACAAGTGCCGCGAACTTGAGTTACAAAGATCTTTCTTATGCTGATTTAAGATCTGTGAATTTGTCAGGAAAGAACATGACTGGAACTATTCTCATATATTCTAATTTGTACGGTGCAAACATGACTGATACAATTCTCAAAGATGCAAATCTTGGGCATGCGTATATGCATAATTTGGATTTGTCTGGAGAAGATTTGACTGGTACAGTCCTCACAGGTGCCGATTTGACAAATGCAGACCTTGCCGACGTTGAACTCTCCGGCAAGGACCTCACTGGAACAAACCTTAGTGGGGTTAACATGTCAGACAAGGATCTGAATGGAACAATCCTTGTAGGGACTAATCTAGTCAATGCCAATCTGAAAGATGTGGACCTGTCACACAAGGATCTCACTGGAGCTAACCTTGCTGGCGATAACCTGTCAGGCCAAGATTTCACCGGAACAATTCTTGCAGGGGCCAATTTGGATTACACAAATCTTCATGATGTTGATCTGGTAGGCAAAAATCTGACTGGTACTAGTCTCAAGGGAGTCTACTTGGCAGATAAAGATCTAACGGGTGCACTCCTCATAGGATCTAATCTAGCTTACGCAAATCTTAGTGGTGTTGATCTAACAGGAAAAAATATGACAGGAGCATTTCTGTTTAGAACCAATTTGCAGAATGCTGATCTAGCTAATGCGGATCTAACAGGTGACAACTTACGAAAGACGATATTGATTGGAGCCAATCTAAATAATGCCAAACTTCGTAATTCAGACTTGTCTGGTAATACTCTGACTAGAACAGAACTTGTTGGTGCAGACTTGAGTAATGCCGTTCTGCCTGGTGTAAATTTTGCAGGCAAGGATCTGACTGGAACAATCCTTGTAGGGACTAATCTAGTCAATGCCAACTTTACAGGAGTTGATCTGTCTGGCAAGGACTTTACTGGAAGCAATCTTAGGGGAACGCATCTTGACTATGCGATTCTATCTGGTGTAAATCTTGGAATGAAAAATCTGACAGGTACTACACTAGAAGGATCTGATCTGACAAAAGCCGTGTTGTGGAAAGCAAAACTTGTAGATGCGAATCTGATCGGTGCAGATCTGTCTCACAGTGATCTACGTAATGCCCTGATTAAAGGCTCTAACTTGACTAATGCAAATCTATCTGGCGCCAATCTATCTGGAGCTAATCTGTCAGGCGATGACCTAACCGGGACCATCCTTGTGGGGGCTAATTTGGCAAATGCTACTATGACTGGAATAGATATGTCAAAGGCAATAACTGATCCTTCTAAAATTAAATCAACGTCTGTCTCTCATGCATTGCCTCATGTTATAATAATGTCAAATTTCCAAACCACGACTGGCTGGATAAAACAGTCGTCTAGCGGAAACCAGTCATATGACCATACTGATTTCATAAATGGTTCACAAAGTCTGAAACTTGTTACTGCTGGAAATGGCTCACCCATAGTTACTCATAGTAATATTTTCTCACACGCTTTTGATCTGAGTCACTATGTTACAAGTGCATGGATTAAAGTAGACAATTCATCCAAAGTAAAAGAATTCTGGATATATCTCTCAAGTGATGGTTTGAAATCATCTTGGTATACATACAAGATTACAATTCCAAATCATGTCAAGTCTGGAGAGTGGACAAAGATTTCAATTGATCCAAAACAATTTGTTGTTAATGGTACCCCGGACATATCTGCAATAAACAGAATTCAAATAAGAATTAACGATGATTCTACAGGACCAGTCACTTTACACATTAATGAAATATTGGCACAAAAGGAGATATCCAAATGAAAAACTTTTGTGATAACGAAACTTGGAAGATGGGATGCAGATAGTATAAAATGATATTTCTAAAATTATTTTTATTTCTTGTCTTGTCGATGATCCTTATACCTGCTTATCCTGTCTTGGCATATTCTAAGACGTCTTGTCAATGTGTCTCGTTTAGGCTTGATGATATTCAGGATTATTGGTTAGACAGTGTTCAAACAAAAATAATTGATACATTTCATCAAAAAAATGCAAGTCTGACAATTGGGATAATCGGGAATCATATAGGACAAGATTTCAAACTAGTGCATGATGTAAAAACGAAACTAGGGAAGACTCCGGCATTAGAAATAGCAAACCATGGTTGGAATCATGAGGATTTTACCCAGTTTAGCAGAGAACAACAAGGTGTGCTAATGAAAAATACTAACGAGAAGATATCTAAATTGTTTGGAGTTACTCCTTCTTCATTTATTCCTCCTTTTGATACGATTAACTCTAATACCATGATAGCATTTTTTGAAAATAACTTCAAGTATGTTTCAGCTGATGTTTCCCAAGATAATCCGTCTGTTTTTACTAAAAATACCCAAGTTTATCATGTGCCAGGAACCGGACAGATAAGTAATCTCACTGGCAATGATAATGTTTGGCTTCATTATGATAACCAACACGTTCTTGTAAAAATAATGTCAGATATCCAAAAATATGGATACTCTATGGTAATACTCCACCCTCCGGAATTTGCACAAAGGACACAATCTCATTATACTAACGATGTGAATACAACTCAAATTAAAAATCTTGGACTGCTAATTGACAGCATAAAAAAGAGTGATATAAAAATAGTAACTATGGATCAGATTCCATCTAATATGCAAAGTAAATCATATCCTGGTTGGTTGGGTAATGTTTTCATGTGGAATGAAAAAGGAATAATTTCTGACAAACAGGTTTTGTCTAATGTCAATTACTTGATTGACAAGAAAGTTATTACTTCATCTGCGGTATTCAAATAAAACAAAACCGAACTGATTAATTGTATTTAAGACTTGTTCATTTTTGTAACTGAACAAAGTTACACAAGGTACTAAATTAACGAATTAAAACTATTTTTGGGTGTGAGTGTGTTGATTATATACGCGAGTAAAAATGACCATTGTTAAATTTAAAACTAGAAATGCGCGAATCAAAGCTAATGTACAATTCCTAGCTTTATCTGCAATTCTTCTATTATTGTTTAATTGTGGTTCTTATTTGGCCTCAATTGGTGCCAACGCGCAAGTGGAAAATACTATCGGATCTGGCACATTTTCAAGTACACAAGGTTCCTGCAAGTGTGTAGTCTTCAGATTAGATGATGTAAACAGCAATTTTCTGACAAAAGTACAGCTGAACATAATGGATCAATTCATTTCACAAAACCAAAGCATCTCACTGGGACTCATAATGCATAGAATAGACCCAACATCTACAGTAGTTGAAAAAGTTAAAGAGGGAAAACAGAAGGGCTTGTTTGAATTGGACCTTCATGGTTGGGACCATGTTGATTATTCACAGTTGAGCAAAGAAGAACAGCTTGGAACACTACAGCAAGCTAGCGACAAGATGAATACAATCTTTGGTCAGCGCTCCCAAATCTTCATACCTCCATATAACAAATTTAATGGTGATACAATTGGAGTTTTACAATCTATTGGAGTTAGAATATTTAGTTCTGATACCTCTGCTGATAAGAATCCGTATTTTATAGCAAATGGAATGAATGAAGGCAGGTCTAATATGATTCTGTATCATCTTCCAGCCATGACTAGTTTCAAAAATGATAATGGGAATGGTACGTGGATAAAAGTTCCTATACAGACAATCTTGAATGATGTGGATGATAGCGTAAACAGATATGGCTATGCGGTGGTTTTACTACATCCTCAGAATTTTGCAAAGATGGAAAATAAAATATTTGTTGATACTGTGGATGAAAATGAAATTAAAGATTTATCACTCTTGATATCCCAGATAAAATCTGAACATCTAAAAATTACAACATTTGCAAATGTAGTAGGACTACAAATATCTACTTCACCACATGTACAACTAGCTCCTGAATTTTCTGGAACAGCGGCAATTGTATTGGTGGCATCAATATTGTTAATTGTTGGATTTTCAGTTGTGAGAAAAAATAATCTTGTTAGGCATAGAATCTGATACCTAGAGTATATTGGACTCGTAAGTTGTCTCACTATTTTTCTACGCGTGTTGTTGTGTAAAAATACAACATGTGGCAACCTTGAAACAAAAATTAGGAAATTGGGGGATTGATCTCTCTTATGCTTAATTTTTTAAAATCAAATTCTGCATTGTCTGCCCTGAATTGCTGCTCTGTACCTCCCCAAGATATTATGTCATTATTATTCATTGAAGCACCAGTTGTGATATTCTTGCATCCATATTTTGAAGGATCACCTGGAACTTGCCAACCGGAATCTATTTGTTCAAATACCTTGTGCCAGTTATTGTCATCCTGATCATCTATCCATATCTCAAATTTTACTGCGGTGTTGTTTTTGATGTTATATGTCATGGTCTTCATACCAATCCAACGATCGTTTAACGGAGTTGTAATTCCACTAGTGGCAAATGTTTCTGAATAGCTTGATTTGTCTCCTGCATGGTAAAGAGATTTTTGAACTTCTGCATTTCCATCATAGGTTATGCTTGAATAATATGAATATCCTTGGCAAATTGAGACGTGCGGACTACCGCTTCTCGTCACATGGGTAAACTCTTGAGGATAATGAGTACTGTTCTGCAATCTGTAATAGCCGGTCATCTCAGTGTTCAACCAAAGTGTGTTTGGCGGTGAATTCACTACTAGTCTCACTCCTTCATTCTCTGGCACGTCGATTCTTTTTGCATGCCATGAATCATCTGTAGGGTTTTTGTAAAGTTGCATGCATATTGTTGGATCGTTACAGATTGCATTTGAGTCAGGGCCGGTGTAAAATATTGTGTCATTTAACGGATCATTTGAATTCATGTACCACTGTGGTCCATCTTTTTCTGTTGGATAGATCTCCTTGACACCAAAAATGTCATCTGATTCACTTACTGGTGGTATGTAGATTGTGGCAGAGTCCCTATTGTAACTGATATTGGCCCTGAATCCTTGGCTTGTATAGTTATTTGATTTTGTATCAATGTGGTACCTGTAATAGCCATCAGGTTGCATGCTCGTGACTGGTATGCTGTCAGTCTTGTATAATGTTCCATTGGAAAAGAAAATCTGGGCCTGTAGTGAGGGTGATCCATCTCCATTGGGGTGTATTTTCACATCTATATCGTGGGAATCAATCACAGTTCCATTTCTATATGTGGCATTACGATAGTTTTGTTCCAAAAACCCGCTAATTGTTAATGTTATATTTTTTGCCCATCCTCGTTCAAGTAACATGTTGATTGTTTCCAGTTTTACACATGCAGGAGAGTTATCTCTAGTTTTGATGACTAGCTGAAGATTTCCTTGACAAACAACAATGTTTGCAGAAATTCCTGAATTGTATTGTTCTAGTGGGTTCTTGGTTATGAGCCATTTTGGGATCAAAAGACGCAAGTCACCAGTTTCATTTTGTCCAAAAACGTTGGGTATGATAATTGATACTGTAACAATAAAAATTATTGAAAGATATGGTACTCTCAAATAATTATGGTTTACTTCATAGTTTAAAAAATTGGCGTATCTTACATGTATAACAAAGTCTTATTGATTGACAAAGTACGGTACCTTAATTTTGACACCATCTGACACAACTAGCCTCCAAATACCTATCAACTATTCTTCAAGATAAAAAAATCACAGAGATGAATGAAATCCACTATGGTAGAATACATCATACACCATCATTGCTAGTATTTTCTATTTTTACATTACTTCTAATATTCTCTGTAATGCAACCTGCATTGGCAGTTTCATATGGAAGTTATGGTGCTAGCGCAAACACCAAGTCCGTGGTAACAACACTTCCCATCACACCCAAGCCTGTAACCGTGAATGCTGTATCCACGACAAATACTGTTTCCGGCAAAAACACCTGTCCTTGCATCGTGTTCAGGTTAGATGATGTACGAGGATCATACTTGCCTGATATTCAAATGAAGATCATGGATGTATTTCAAAAGAAAAATGCAAGTCTCAGTATTGGAATTACTGGTTATAATCTCACCCAAGATGGTAAACTAGTCTCATATCTACAAAACAATCTCAAACCCGGGCATACGGCTATCGAGATGGCAAATCATGGTTGGAGACACGAGGACTTTGCTACCTTGGGCTTATCACAACAGGTCACCTTGATGAATAAAACTAATCAAGAATTAAACAAGATATTTGGAAAAAAACCAAATGCGTTTTTTGTACCATATGGCATGTATGATAATGATACCCTAAAGGTAATAAAACAACTAAAAATGAACGTAATCAGCTCTAGTATATGGAGCGAGGACAAATTTGTTTTAGCCCAGGGAAAAATAACTGCAAATAAAGATTCGCTAGGACTCTACCACATCCCATCAATGACTGAATTCCAATCTGATACTGGAAATGAGACATATTGGACAAATATTCCAAAAGACAGAGTAATTGATAGTATTAATTCTCATATCACAAAATACGGTTATGATGTATTTTTAATACATCCACAGAATTTTGCAACACTTGTAAATGGTCAATACGTCAACACTGCTGATACAACACATCTTGATGAACTTGCAAGTATAATCGACTATGTCAAGTCAAAACATATCCACATATTGACAATTTCTGAAATTGCAGGGCTTGATCGTGCAAGTATCACACCAACTGTAAAACCTGTTGCAACTACTTCAAAACCTGTCAGCACAATCCCTGTTTCAAAACCGTCATCTGACGTTGACGTTTCCAACTCCTCAATAGATTCCACAGAACAACCACGAGTTGTAAAATATGTAGAGCCAAATGGCTCATTGACAATGAATGTACAATATCCTAGCAATGATCCTGCTAATGCTCAAATGCTGTCAATGAAAATCTATCGAGATTTTGATACCAAGCCCTACCTAGAATTACCAACTGTATCTGAAAATCCTTACACTGTAACACTTCCAATGTACCATCAATACAAAATACAGACATTTGTCAATAGTATGCTCTCAAGTGTGATCTTGACCACGCTTGATACTCTACATCAAAATATGGATGTCAATATTCCATGGGGTGGAACCATACTTGTTTCTGTATATTACCATGACGGGCAAACACCAGTTTCTGGTGCTAACATATCCATAAGATCTCAAGATAATAAAACACGGGCAATTGGAGTTACTGATTCTGATGGGTCAGCAACCAGATTTTCACTTCCATCCACAATTGTTGACGGTAATTACTATGTAGTAGATGTAAAGATAAACAGTCACCTGGTTTTCTCATCTGACCCTGTGACGTTGGCACCTGAAAATATTAATAAAATCAAACTGGTTGCGCCTTGGCCTTCGATGCTAGAAAATCTAATCACCGTCAAAGTATACAATCAAACCAAAGTCTTGCCCTCAAATGGACAGACGTATGCAGTTCAAATGTATGATGATCAAGGAAACAAACTATCTGAGTCCCCAGTTAACATACATGGTGAAGGTTATTTCTGGTCTATGCAAGTAGGTGATTATGTCTTCAAAGTTGTAAAGACTAGTAATGATACAGTGCTAGGTGACAAGTTTGTCACAGTGGATGGTACCAAAAACAACTTTGATTTGACAATTCAAAACCATGTATCTACAACAAAACCGGTCTTGAACTAAATAGTGTGATACCATGAATCTAATTTACAAAAAACTTGATGTAATTGAGACAGATATTGATGATCTTGACAAGTTTGAATTCGAAGATCACGATGACTTGAGGGAATTCTTTGAAGATTCTGATCTTTCTGATACAAAAGATCTATCGCTGTAAAATTTCAAAATAGAAAAAGAGAGTTTGGATTTTATACGTAAAACAAGTTTGTTCTATTTAAAACTCAATCTTGTCTTTTTCAGTAAGTAGAAACTTTTTTGATTTTCTTACTCCTTTTAGATCAAACCAGCTTACTTTCATGGTTACTTTTTTGCCCTTGATCTCATCAATTGTTATCTTGTCCGCTATTTTTACAAGTTCACCTAGTGTTTGATTTGACATTTTTTTACTTGGTTTTATTTTTCAATTTGATTCTTGGGACGAAATTTTATACACATGTTGTTTAAAAAATTCTACGCAATGACATTTTTCTAGAAAACACATGATCCCACTTGATCGATTAAGCTAGTATTATGATAAATCAGCTATGTTGTTGAGTATGTATAATATGCAAAAATTACGTTGATTCTATTTATGCTCCAGACATCACAGATAGATAGAAACACTGAAACTACATGTGTGATGATTAATTGTGAATCAGGTTCTGAGGTAAGCGTCATTGATGAAATACGCGATATACAGGGCGTAAAAGAATGCGTTAGAACAACAGGTCCACACGATATCTTGGCAATCGTTGAATCAAATACTGTGGAATCCATCAAGGAAATCATTGAAAACAAGATCCGTAAGATTCCAAATGTTCATGCAACCACGACACTTGTCATAGCAACCCGATTCTAAGAATTAATTCTCTAGCGGTATAATAAAACAAAACTACTTGTGCTAGTGTGTGTTGTTTTATATCATGAAGGCAATGAGTTATAAAAAATTCCGCGAGTCTAGTGCGCCTTATTATGACACCATAGAGGGTAGGATGTCAAGAGCCGACGTCATAAAAAAACTAGAATCCTTTCTGACTGAAAAACTAGGTGAGGGTCAGGATTTCTTTGATCAGTACAAAGTGCGAGAAACCTAGGGCCTATCTTGATATGCTATGAGTTAATTTGTCATGAATCTGTGCTAGAATAAGTTCTGCCTTTTCCTTGTTCTCAAATGTCTCTGCCTTTTCATCCATGATTGCATCAATTTCATAACTCTTGTCAACCAAAACATTTGCAACATGGTCATCAAGAGTTCCATTACCCATTAGATAGTACGCAAATACCGTGTTCTTTTGTCCAATTCGGTGTAGCCTATCTTCTGCCTGTCTGTGTATTGCAGGACTCCAGTCAAGTTCTGCAAATATTACATAACGTGCTTTGCTCAAGTTTATGCCAACGTTTCCAGCTCGAAGGCCTGCAATGATTAACTTGGTTTCACCATTTTGGAATCTGTCTATTCCATTTTGTCTTTCCTTGTCACTTTGTCCGCCTATGATTGATGCTGGAGAATACTCTGAAAGACTTCGGTGGAGTAATTCATGAATTGCCTTGTGATGGCAAAATACTACAACACTCTCTTCAATTTCCATGATGTTTTTGACAAATTCTATGACATGGGGAACCTTTGCAACACCTGCTGCCTGTCTTTCACTTTGTATTGCTCTCTTGTATGAAGAGAACTTGTCAAATGCACTTGTTGCACTTTTTTGTTCTTCTTCCAATCTTTCCCAAATCTTTCCAAGCTCTGTTTGGTAATAATTGATATCAGAATCAATGAGCTCCTTGTATCTAACCTTGTCTTTTAGCTCTTTTAGAACATCAGATTTTTTTCGTCTCAGCATGACATGCTTTCGTAACTCTTCTCCTAAACTTGCACGCTTGTTTTCAAGAACAATTGCTTTTCCTTTTTCGTTTACATAACAGAAATATTCACAAAATTCTTCAAATGTTCCCAGAAGACCTGGTCTTAGTATGTCTACAATTGGCCATATCTCTGAACCCCTGTTGTAAATTGGTGTTCCGGATAGTCCAACTCGATATTTTACAGAATCAAGTGCGGCAAGTTTTTTCACCGCTGTGTATTTTTTAGTAGTCTTTGATCTGAGATGCTGTACTTCATCACAGACAAGTGTCTTGATGTTTAGTTTTGCGATATCGTCCATTCTTTTGTGCAATAAATCGTAATTTATGATGTAGACGTCATATTTCCCAAGTTCTTGGGCTTTGCCTGTTCTTATGAGAACTGATGATGGATACTCATTTTCTACAATTTTTCCATTGCGACTACGTTTTTTGAGGAATTTCTGAGTTTCTCTTTGCCAGTTGTTAAGCGTTACAAGTGGAGCTACAATTAGTACTGGAAATGTCTGTTTCTCTGTTGCAAGATATGCCAGAGTCTGGACTGTATTGTGGGTTATGATTCCATTTGCGATATAGTTGTGTGTTTCAGGTACTGATAAATCGTAAACATGGCCACGAAATAGTTTTTCTTCTACTGATTTGATTTGACACCAATTGATTGATTCTAAAGATATCTCACGTAATTGTTGTGCTAACTCATGATGCGTGGTCTCTAACTTATTTGAGACATGCAGCGCAAGTTGTTTACTCATGCCTTGGGTGTATTTGTATGGTGTGTACAAGTTGAGAGAACGCAACGATACTCCGGACTCTGCAATCTTTCGAACAATTTTTTGTGTTGGTACACCTTCGATGTTTGTATTGTGTTTTTTCTGTGCTAGTTTTTCTAATGCACGCTGTTTGTATGATGTTAATAGTTGAAACTGTCCCACAAATCTTTCTATTGAATTACCGCCAAAAGTGCATGTATAGTACGTTCTTCGTATTCTTGTGCCATTTGCTGCATATTTTTTGGCAGTCCTGATGCGAAGCCATATCCCAAAGTGACGGAAAATTTCGCCTAATGCTAGTGCAATAGATTTACTTGCAGTGGTTATCTCACAATGTGTTTTACCCACATGGCCTTCAGAATCAAATATGGCCTGCACAAATACTTTTTGCACTTCCAAAGGAGCTTCAATTATTGCACGTGGAACTTTCTTGTCTTTTGATCTTCTCCCCCATTCGTATCCCCATTTTGAGAATAATTGGTAAAATTGAGTTGTAGCAATGACTTGACTTGTTCTTTCTTTTCTTGGTTTTGGAAGAATTATTCCTTGCTGTCTTGCTAATTTTTGTACTCTTGCAAGTATCTTTGGATCTGAATTGTAAAATCTTCCATGGGGATATTTTTCATTCTCAACATATTCATAACCTTCTGCAATCTGCCATGCCATCAACTCTGCAATATCTTGTGTAAGTGCGCCTTTTCCATCGTGTATTGTTTTTGAGGACACTGCAACTTTATCCTCTGTGCTTAGCTCACCTGCTCTTTTCCATCCGTCTGGAGTGAGAAATCTATGACGCTTGGTGCATTCTATCTCTGAACCGTCTTTGAGAATTATTCTTGTTATGGACTCGTTAATTTTCTGTCTAAATATTCTGTTTACTTGTTTTATTGTTATGTTTTTTCCATCAAAAGTTTGTATGTTTATGGGAGTTTTCAGTTTGGCCCATTCTTCGTTTTTGTCGTGTTCCATAATTTCTGCCTGTTTCCAGATTTCTTTGATTGTGGTACTTCCGTTTGTTGTATTGATCAACGTGTCGCCCTTCAGACATTTACCCAAACCCATTTCGTCTGCTAGCAATGCGTTGCCATATGACTTTAGTAAAAAGTCAAGACCCTCTCTCTGAAAATCAAGTAGGTTGCCGCGGAACTGCGGTCCGGGACTTGCCTTTCGGAGTTTTTCTATTCGTGTCCATTTTTTTTGTGGAACAATGACTTTGCGAACTTTTCTATGCCATATTGATTTTGATCTTATCTCCAGTGGATACCTATCCATTATCCATTTTATCTTCTCTACATTTTGGACCGTGTCTGGTACAATGGCCTCTTCTGGACCATTACCATACCATGCATGCGGTATGACACGGGCTACCATACTTACTGCTCTGGGGCCGGTCAGTTTCCAAGTCCAATTCTTTGAGTATGTGTCCAAAACATATTCAAGGGTGCCAAATTCTTTCATAAGCTATAATTCTTCGACATTGGTAAGCTCGATTTATGAATCTTTTACTTTGTGCTGCTGATCGCAGTATTCGCCATTTATAATGTCTTTAAATAATTTTTAAAAGAAAACTTGTGATTTTTATAGCAAATTGCTGCTTAAAATGGACAAATATCTAAAAAATCTGTTTCCCAAAAAACTATTTGGCAGATCTTCTTCCAAATTTTTTCAGTCTCTCTAATCCTAGAGATTTTCCAAAGAATTTTCTTACATAGAAATAGGCAACTGCTGTTGCTAGTCCTGCAGACATCAGCACGGTAGTAACAATCGGCCAAAATACTGTCTCATGGTTTGGATATAACCCAAAGACTGTTGCGATGGTGTTTGGCACAAGCTCAGCTGTTCCAGCTACTGTCCACCAGATGATTAGAATAGTAACTTTGTTTGTAACTTCTGTCTGTACTACATTGACTCCTGTAGCTACCATCTGCATTATGTTTTCTGACATTTGTATTTG
>JANWJG010000039.1 GCA_025449485.1 Nitrosotalea sp.
AATCAAGGATATGAAACCGTCCGATTGTTTAGAGAACTATCATTTCATACTAAATGACCCCAAAAATAGAAGAATTCTAACTAACTTAGGTTCAGTTCTGGAAACTCTGCTTGCTTGATTCCCAAGTCATGCTGGAGTGTTCTGATCTTCTTTGCATATTCAGTCATTCGGGCGTTATCACTCTGGACCTTAGCGATCTTGTATCCACGCCAGGCTTTTTTGAGTGCACCCCATGTCTGACCTGCAGTGTAGTTAGGGTTGTTCGTTTGTGGTTGTACGAATTGATACATACTAAAGGATGAGTTGTAAAAAACGAATATCAGTGCATGTGTTAAGTAAAATCAATATAAAAGTCAAGTTTCTCACATTAAATTCATGTATTTGCTAACTTTACCTGTAAGAATTTTCAATTTTTCTATGTTTCTGATGTATTTTAGGCTTTGTTTTTTATCAGTGATTTTATATTATTTTCCAAGTTTCCAATTGCTTCTCTTACGTCACTAGTCCTCTTACGGGTCCCCACTTGATATGCCTGAATTTTTCTTTTCCTATCTGCAACCATTCTTTGCTGTTCATGTTTACCAGAAGATCCTTGTGACCGCCTTGTTTCAAGCGATGATTCAGGAGTTGTAGATTGAATAATATCATAGAGTTTTTTTGAATCAATTTCGTTAGACGGTATTGTCTTTTTTACTTCAGATATAGATAATTCAGTTAAAGATTTTTTTGAGTTGGCTGCTATTTGTACCAAGTGTCCAACTATTTTATGTGACACTCTAAATGGTATTCCTTTTCGCACTAGATGTTCTGCAATATCAAGAGAGATAGAAAATCCCCCATCTATTGCTTGTCTTAGTTTTTCCTTATTCACAGTCATTGTTTTAAGAAGAGAGTTTACCACAATCAATGACGATATTATTATCTTTGAAGTTGGCCAAATTGAGACCTTGATTTGTTGTAGATCCCTGTTGTATCCAGACGGCAAACCCTTTAGATTTGACAATATTGCCATTTGGTATCCTATTACTTGGGCAGTTTTTCCCCGTATTAGCTCAAGGATATCAGGATTTTTCTTTTGTGGCATGACACTTGATGTGGATGTAAATTTATCAGATAGTTCGAGAAAAGAAAATTCCGAAGTAGACCATATGATAAAATCTTCAGCCATTCTACTCAGATTAGTCATCAGGATGGAAGCATTTCCCACATATTCTGCGACAAAATCTCTCGACGATGTTGCATCAATTGAATTTTCCACAAGCCCTTTGAATCCAAGCATTTTTGCAGTAAATTGCCTATCAATTGGAATACTTGTTCCTCCAACAGGACCCGCACCAAGAGGGGATTCATTAATTCTGCCATATGCAACATAGAACCTATCAAGATCTCGAAATAGTGCATCTGCATATGCCAAGAGAAAGTGAGAAAACAGTCCAACCTGAGCTTGTTGGAGATGAGTATACAGAGGCATAATCGTATTCTGATGTTTTTCTGCTAGTTGTATCAGTGTGGATATGACCTCATTTAGACAAAAACATACAATATTGACATCATCACGTATCTTCATGCGAATGTCAAGTGCCACTTGATCGTTTCTTGAACGAGCAGTATGCATCTTTCCACCTGCTTCTTTTCCGGCTTTTTTTATCACTAGTGATTCAATTAGTTCATGAATGTCTTCGGCTTCTGATTTTTCAGAAAAGTTTTCTTTTTTCAGTCGCTCCAATGCGCCAAGAATCTTTTCTGCATCTGTTTTTGTGATAATTTTATTTTCCAAAAGCATCAGAGTGTGAGCCTGACTTCCAAGTATATCGTACAGCGCAATTTGAAAATCGTCTGAAATTGATGAAAGAAATTCTAATGTGTTTTCATCTAGTTTTCCCTCTAACCTAGATCGGTACATCAATTTAGGAAATAGAATGGTTATATATAGCATAGACGCTTTTTTGATTTATGTCACAGGCGTCTCAAGACCTGAGAAGACACATTTTTGATGAACTAACAAAAGTGGTTGATCCAGAAATAAATGTCTCAATAATGGAACTTGAACTAGTGGACAATATTGACATTGCAGGATCTGAAGTTAAGATTGATCTGCATTTGACCAGCCCATTCTGTCCTGCAATATTTGGATTCAAGATTGCACAAGATGTTCACGATAACTTGCTCAAGATAGAAGGCATCAATGATGTGAAAGTAAATGTTTCAAATCATTTCATGGCAGAAGCCATAAACAATCAAGTAAACACTAGTAAAAATCCTAAAAAACCTTAGAATATTATTTTCTAAATCCTAACATATATCCTCTGAGTAGCTGTATTGCCATTGCAGGATCCACACCTTTTGGACAAACTTGGCTACAAGAGCCAGCAAAGTGACATCTCCATATCCCATGAGAGTCATCCACAATTTTTAGCCTCTCATCCTTTCCTTTATCCCTGTTATCTGCTACGTATCGATAGGCTTGTGCAAGTCCCTGAGGACCGATAAATGACTCATCAGTAGCCATTGTTGGGCATGCAGAGTTACACAGACCACACTTGATACAATAAGAGAACTGGAGAAACTTTTCAAGATCCTGCGGTGTTTGTATGAATTCCTTGGATTCTGGTGTTACTTCAGAATCTTCTCTAATGATAAATGGTTTCATCTTTTTGTGGTTTGAGATCAATTGTTTAAAGTCAACTGCAAGATCTCGAATTATTGGAAAGTTGTTCATCGGTTCAACTGTTATAACGTTTGAGTTCAATTCTGAAACTTTTGTGTAGCAAGCAAGTGCTGGCCTTCCATTGATTTTCATTCCACAAGAACCACATGATGCCTGTCTGCAAGAATATCTTACTGCTACAGAGTGATCAAGATTTTGTTTCACATACAATATTGCCTCCAAAACAGTAGTCCATTTCTGAACTGGAACTTGGAATTCTGCAAAAGTAGATTCTTGTCCTTCTGATGGGTTTGACCTAGATATTCTCAGAGTAATGGTATTTGTCTGATCAGTGGTTTTTGCATTTGATTTTGGCTCTTCAGATGGTTTTGTTTCTACAACTGCCATGTCTAAGAAACCCCCATTCCCGCCATCAATATAGTTCTTGAGCCATAAGCAATCAGTGCAGCCATGGCTGCAAGAGATCCATAATTGATCATCCTTTCATATGTAGAGCCTTGTTTTAGTTCCAAAAGAATTACTCGTAGTCCATTAAAACCGTGTACTGAAAGCAAGACCAATAGTACTTCTAACATAAGTGCATAGGGAAGAAAATGATAGTTTGCAATTACATTTTGATATTGTAATGAATCTGAAAATTTTTGTGACATTCTCATAAGTATGTGCACAGCTACAAGTGCCACAGCTCCTAGTGCTGTTCCATAATGTATTTTCATGATAATACTTTCTCTCATCTTAATCACCAAACAGTACTGATGCACCATACATCATGGCTAATGCCGCAAGAGCAATTGAGACCCAGATGCAAAGTCTTTGTTTATAGTTAAGCGATGCTGCCTTGTATGGATATTCTGGCTGTCCAGGTTTTCCAACTCCTATACCTCCATGACCAAGCATAACTCGAATTCCGTTTGCAGTATGAAATACACACATTCCAATTACTAGTGTAAGAAGGATGTGACCTTGTGGGGTTTGTGTTAATTCTAGCATCTGATTCCATGCTATTTTTCCATTGACAATTGTGCTCGTTTCATAAATATGACCTATCAAATATGCAAGTAATCCAAGTCCAGTCAGCCGCTGTAACCAATATGCAACTCGCTCTATTCCATATCGGGTGGGATTTGCCATTCCCTTGATGCCTTCACGGTTTGACAATCTTTCTGCCACTAGTATTTCCTCTCCACTGGCTTGTATTTAGTAATAGTTACTGGATGTGTCTTCAGAACAGGTTCCTTGGTATCATAGTAAACAAGAGTATGGTGTAAAAAGTTCTTATCATCTCTATCAGGGTAGTCAACTCTTGCATGTGCACCACGAGATTCTTTTCTTGCAATTGCGCCCATCAGAATAACTTCAGCAACACGGAACATGGAATCAAGTTCCATCACGTTTGTAAAGTTGGTGTTGTACTCTTTTGCCTTGTCATCAACATGTTTCCAAGTTTTACGTTGTAGTTGTCTTACTTGTTTTAATCCCTCAACTAGATCGTTTTCAGTCCTAAAGACATAGGCTTTTGAATTCATTATATCGGTTAGCTCTTGGCGTACTTCATACGGATTTACACTTCCACTTCCTCTAAAAATTCCGTCATAGATTCTTTTTTCTTCAGTAGCAACCAGATGCATTGGAAATGGAGGTTGAGATTTACCTTCAAGAATATATTTTGCGGCCAATTCTCCAGTTATTTTTCCCCATACAAGACATTCAGCTGTTGAGTTTGCACCCAACCTATTTGCTCCATGGACACTATTACATGCAACTTCTCCAGCTGCCCATATTCCTTGTATTTCGGTTGCACCATCTATGTTTGTATGAATTCCTCCCATCATGTAATGACATACTGGTCTGACATCAATTGGTTCGTTGATTGGATCAACACCAGAGAATTTTAGTGAGATTTCTCTAATTGCAGGTAATTTTCCCATAAGTACCTCCTTGCCAAGGTGGGTAAGATCTAGTTTCAGACACTCTACTCCAGTTTCATTTTTGAAACCTCTGCCCTCATTAATTTCGGTCATCATTGCACGAGAAACAACATCTCTTGAAGCAAGTTCAAGTTTGGTTGGTGCATATTTTTTCATAAATCTCTCTCCGTCTTTATTTAGCAGATATCCACCTTCGCCTCTTGCACCTTCTGTAATCAGAATTCCAGATGGCAATATTCCAGTTGGATGGAATTGAACAAATTCCATGTCTTTTAGTGCCATTCCAGCGCGATATGCCATGTCTAATCCATCAGGAGTTGATGCCAATGCATAAGTCGAGAAACTGTAAACTCGTCCAGCTCCGCCTGTTGCAATGATTAATGCTTTTGCCTTGAAGGTATAGAAATTGCCACTCGCAAGTTCGATTGCGGTAATACCACAGAAGCGTTGACCATCATGTATTACAGATGAAACAAACCATTCATTGTAAAATTCTATATTATCAAATTTCTGGCAAGTGTCATACAGAGTTTGCATCTCGTAGAATCCAACTTTATCTTGAGCATATGTTGCACGATTAAAGCTGTAACCTCCAAAGGCTCTCTGACCAATTCTTCCATCATCTCTTCTGGACCATGGCATTCCCCAATGTTCTAGCTGGTATACTTCAGATGGCATTTCTGAAACCAGTCTTTCAATTACGTCTTGATCGCCAAGAAAATCACTTCCCTTTACAGTATCATATACATGAGATTCAAGAGAGTCTCCTTCTTCAGGATATAAAACAGCGGCTGTTCCGCCTTCAGCAGATACAGAATGTGAACGCATGACTTGGAGTTTTGAAACAACTCCAATCTTGATCGTTGAACTTACTTTTGCTGCTTGAATTGCGGCTCTAAGACCAGCAAGGCCAGAACCCACTATCAAGAGATCAAGTTCTATGCTGTTGACCATTATTCGACATTCTCCTTTCCACGCTTCATAAATATGTCTTGTGAAGGATTTCAATCAGGCTATATTACTATTATGTATGCCTAGCGATAATTTTTTATTATATTTGGCTGAGCTTTGCTTTTCAAGGATTTTTAACATATTTCACAAGTTGTTGAAAAAATATCCTAATTAGAAAAAGTCAAGACTAGAAAAAATGTTAAAGGTTAACTAAGCAATAAATAATTGTAGAACAGTATAGCCGCAGTTGACAAATATTAGAAAATTATTATTAGACAAATCAAAACCTCTCGTTTTTCCAGGAGTCTATGATGCAATCACTGCAAGAATAGCGCAAAAAGCAGGCTTTGAAGCAATGTTTCAGACAGGATATGGAACTTCTGCAGCACTACTTGGCATGCCAGATTATGGTTTCATAGGAGCAACGGAGACAATTGAAAACGCAAAGAGAATATGCAAATCAGTATCTGTTCCAGTCATAGTAGATGCGGATACCGGATATGGTAATCCATTGAGTGTATGGAAACTTGTAAACGAATTAGAGTCGGTTGGAGCATCAGGCATATTTCTCGAAGACCAGAAATGGCCAAAAAGATGCGGACACATGTCTGGCAAAGAAGTGATTCCAAAAGAAGAGTATGCTGAAAAACTTCGTGCTGCTGTTGATGCTAGAAAAAGCAAAGACTTCATAATTGTTGCAAGGACAGATGCACATGCAACAGAAGGTCTAGACGCAGCAATAGAGAGAGGTTTGCTGTATAAAGAGATTGGAGCTGACGCAATTTTCATTGAAGCCCCAAAATCAGTCGAAGAAATGAAAAAAATAGGCAAATCAATCAAGGCACCTCTAGTTGCAAACATGATAGAAGGGGGTGCAACACCTGTCCTTTCATCCAAGGAACTGCACCGTATGGGATTCAATCTAATTTTGTATCCATTATCAGTACTTTATGCAAATACTTTTGCAACTATGAATATACTCAAAGAATTGAAGAAAACTGGAACTACGTTAAAGTTAAAAAAATCTCTAGTGAGTTTTGATGAATTCAACAACATTGTAGACCTTTCCAAATTTAGAAAAATGGAAAATAAATATTCAACAAAATAAGTGACAAAAAAGAAAAGAGTCTTTCAAGGTATTTATCTAAGAGTTCGTTCTCTTTACTTCTATTTCTATAGTAGAAACATTCCTAGAGCGTCCATCTTGTGATTGCATTTGTTCTGAACCTATCTTGATGTTTCCGACTGCATAGCCAGCATTTTCTGTTTTTCGCGCAATGATTTGAGCAACATCTACTGCATGGCCGATGCTAAGTCCTCTTGCCTTGATTGATATTTTTGGTTGGTTTGCCAACTGTATGAGCGCAGAAGTAACATACGCCATCAGTGGTTTCTTTCCTATGTAGATAATGTCTCTAGATTCGGACATGCGCTGACTACCATTTGGGATAATTTAAATCTAAGAATGAAAAATTTGAGGCAATGAAGTTTTTGCTGTTCTTAGTTTTTGTAGTAACAATTATTGGAGCTAGTTCTGCGTACGGATATGAAGAAATTGCAACATCTGACTTTAAGATAGTAAACTCTCTTGGTGAGGAGATAAAATCACCCGTAGTTGACCAGCAGCTTAACTTACAAACATCATTGAAGAACATGAATGGAAAAAATATTGATTGGGCATACATAGTTCAGGTAATCAATTCAGATGGAGCAATTGTTGATCTCAATTACGCAACAGGATCACTTGCAAATAATCAAACCCTTGCTGCAGCACTTTCATGGACCCCTAGCGAACGAGGAAATTATAAAATCGAGATATTCATCTGGGACAATTTACGCGACATAAATCCACTTGCTCCCATGTCAACTCATTCAATTACTGTGACTTGAAAAAGTGGACCGGGTGGGATTTGAACCCACGATCTCACCCATGCCAAGGGCGTATCCTACTAGGCTAGACGACCGGCCCATATTCAACCAGAATATTACATCTGAT
>JANWJG010000040.1 GCA_025449485.1 Nitrosotalea sp.
GGAGTTTTAGAAAGAACACAGTCTAGCTCTTTCTGTGTTATTCCAAATTCTTTTTTGATAAGTTTAGAACTATCTTTTGAAAATACACTAGACTCCAAAAGATCGTCAAGTTCATTGAATAATTTTTCAAGTGATGGCTTTTTGCCAAGCATTATCAGTATAGAATCAGAATTTGGTTTCACGCCTACTTTGGATATTGCATCACTAATCTGCCTGGTGCATGCAAATCGCATGAGAATATCAGTCTCAATCTTATTTGAAAGCAAGACATCCGCCTTTTTTGCAGATAAAGAAATTGCAACTATCTTTTTTGCATGCCCCAAGTTCAGAACATACTGAGCCCTCATACCCTGGATGACAAGACTTGGATATTTTACTCTGAGTGACTCGAGAAATCTAACTGGATCTTTTACTGTTTTCTTGAGTCTTACCAGTTCTACAGATGTGTTCATCAGACTAAATTGCATCCTTTTTGATCTTCCCCCATGAACCAACGGGATTATGCTTACAATGTCGCCATTTTTCAGCAATGTTTCTTTTCCTTGTAATGCGGATGAATCAACACCATTTACTGCAACAAGAATATTGTTAGGATCAAGTGCAGGTGAGGTTACAGGAATGGATGCTTGAAGATGATCCAATAGACCAGATATTGACATTGAATCACTTTGAATCTCAAGTTTATCAGATGCAAATGACTTTTTTGCACCTCCCAAGAGCTTGACGGTTATCATAATATCAAAAGAAATACTGGACTATATCGAATTTTTGTAATGTATCTAGTTGAGTATCTGTTCTTCAATCTCTTCGGTCTCATCAACTGCTTCATTTTGAGCAGATACCGATTCTTTTTCTTCCTGTTCTTCTAGTTCACGTCTAAGATATGAAGAGATGTAACCAGCAATTTCGTTCTTTAGACCCTTTGATCTTACAATTGCAACTTCATTTAGAACCTGTTTGTTGTGTGCAAAATCAGTATCAAATTTTCCTTTATAAGTAGTCATTAGTTCCGTGGAAATTCGTCTGATTCTATTCACATGTTGAATGGGCTAAAGGGGTTTTTTATACCTATACACCAAGATACGAATCGGTGTTTTGTTCTGCAACAAGCAACATTTCATCATATGATTTGTTGAGTATGCCAGCTGCACAGAAAAGAACACTTGGAAGGAATTCTATTTGCGCAGTTTTAAGACCAAAACATCTAGAGAATCTCACTGGTCCATCAGTTTCCAACAATATTTTATCAAGACGCGTTTGTGAAAGAAGAACTTGTTTATCTTCAGAGTATACCATTGCAGGTCCATACGATACAAAACAGTCAAGTTCCATCGCTTTTTGTAATTGTTTTTTGCTGCCAGAAAACCAGTGTAATAGTACACCTTTGATGGAATAAGAAGGAAGTATAGAAAATATTTCATCAAGAGTTCTCCTTGAGTGAATAGATACAGGTTTTCCCAATTTTTCTGCAAGCGAGAGCATATTTTGAAACACTAGCACTTGTCTTGAAAATCCAGCTTCGTCTGAAACATAGGTCTTGTCAAGACCAATCTCACCAATGCCAGATATTTTGTCAGAGTTTTGAGTAATTAGATCTATCATGGCATTTAGATCATCATCTGCTTTTTCAGGATGGATTCCAATAAAGGGCAGAACTAGTGAGCTTCGTTGACTTAGGGCAAGGGTGGATTTTGAGCTTTGATTATCCATTGATACACAACAGGCTCTGATTTTCATTTTATCCATTGCAGTAAGTGTGTATTCCATGTCATCAGAATATTCATTGTCTGATAGATGTATGTGAGCATCAGTCAGCCAGGCCATTTGTTACATATCTGAGCATGAAATAGTGTGTATAAATCGATCCTTGCATAGTTTTTTTCCACTCAAAGTCTTTTATCAAGGGTTTTTGGATTTATGGAATATGGTAACATCCGAATTTGGCCTTTCTGTAATGTACAGAATTTTGAAAAAAGCAGGTGCGGAAAGAGTAAGTGATGAGTCTGCCAATGAACTTCGAAGAATACTAGAAGAAATCGGTGTTTCAATTGCAAAAAATGCAATAGAAATGTCAACGCATGCAGGTAGAAAGACGATCAAGTCAGAAGACATTAGACTTGCCGCAAAGCAATTTTCAAAATTTTAATCTAAAAGATTTAATTGTTCAAGTTAGGCCATTTTGATCGCGGTGAGGTGGCAGAGTGGCTATGCGTTCGCCTGCAAAGC
This sequence comes from Nitrosotalea sp., assembly GCA_025449485.1. GTDB lineage: Archaea > Thermoproteota > Nitrososphaeria > Nitrososphaerales > Nitrosopumilaceae > Nitrosotalea. Next base: position 2,227 of record JANWJG010000040.1, read on the forward strand.
GAATCTATAGGGGTTCAAATCCCTTCCTCACCTTGAATATATCATAATAACCTGCTTTTCTAAATAGAGCAGCCTGTAGACAAAATGAATTTGGCTGAAAGAGGTAACGGATTACTAGAATACATTCCAGGTGCAAAACCTGTCGCATATCAATACACCAACGGTCAACCACTGGATGGGTTTTCACAAAATGTCAAGGACAGCATAAAAGAATACGCAGAAAGTGCACAAAATGAAGTTGAGAAAGGTCACAATTTCTTGCAGTGGGTGTTAACCAGAGTCTTTGAGGCAACTGAAGATGATGCAACTGATGCAATAATAGATGGAGCAAACGATCTAGGAATAGACGCATATCTTCCAGTGGATTTCTCTGAAGACAAGATCTATCTATTCCAGTCAAAATATGGAACATCGCATTCAATTGAAGCCATTGCAAAATTCAAAGAAGATGTAAAGAGACTACAAGGAAAAGACATTGCCAAAATGCGTCCAGAACTTGCCCACCTAGTTACAAAAATTCAAGAGAAGAATCTCAAGATAGAATGCATCTATGTAACAGACCAGAGGGTAGAGGACGAGAGCTTTGATTCAGTTGAGATATACGATATTGATATAATAATACAAAAACTTTGGGACAGGATAAAAAAACCGGCAGCAGGCAAGAAAGCCCCCATCAAACTTGAAACTAAACTAAGATACCAGAATACGCTTCTTGGAATTCTAAAGCTAAGAGAGCTTACCAATTTTGTTACAAAGAACAAAGACTATGTTTTTGAATCAAACATCAGACAATGGATGCAGTTCAAAACTACAGTAAACAAGGGGCTAAGGGAGACTTTGCAAGAGGTACCTCACAAGTTTTTTTATTACAACAATGGCATAACAATAGTAGTAAGCGATTTTGAGGAACTAGAAGACAACTCCATAATGTTGCACTCACCTCAGATAGTAAACGGGGCACAGACATCTAACTCAGTATTAGATCATGCAAGACGTACCCATAATTTGGATGGAAGTATAACAGTTACAATCATCAAGGCAGCAGATGAACTTGATCAAAACAACATTACAAAATATAGAAACTCACAGAACGCAGTACGCGGAAAAGATCTAGTATCATTGATGGATTTTCACAAATCATTAAAATCACAAATGGAAAATATCCATTATTTTTATGAGATCCAGGGCGGCTCATTTGATACCAAGACAAAGTCTCACCAAAGTGAGTTTGTCGGAGATGCAATTTACAACAAGTACCTACCTGATAATCATAAAAAAGTAATAGTGGCAAAAGATGCCATACAGGCTTTTGTTGCAGGAATAGAGCAAAGACCAACAGAGGCATACAGTTCACCTGCACAGTTCTTGCCAAGAGGTAGCAAGTACGATGAGGTCTTCAATGAGAAATTAAAGGACGATTACAGGTTACTTCTTTATCCATATTGTGTAAAAGAATACGCAAAGAGGAGTCTTAACTATGGAAAGAAAGGAGGCCACAAGACAAAGAGATATGCAACTTTGTTCTTTGTTGCAGTATACTTTAAGATCCTGCATGAAAAAATCCTATTTACAAAAGACGACTTTAAAGAAGACATATCAAAACTAGAGCCAATATTCAAGAGCGTCAAGCTAAACCAGCGCATACTCAAATTGACAGATACTGTTGTCACCAAGTTCCTAGAGGATACCGTTGTAGACGATGAGATGACTGCTGCAAATACCTACCATAATTTCTTCTCTCATCACGTATGGCAAGATTCAATGGTTCGTGTAATAGAGAAGAAAATAAAGCAAGAAGAAGAAGAAATAAGCAGCATTCAGAAAGTAGTCCAAGATCTTTTTTAGAAATTTAATCTAATCGCGGCAGAACGATGACTGATAGGTTCTCTTGCAGGAGGCCCACATTAGCCATCTGTCCTACCGCTGTTTTATTCTATAGTGGCTAGTATTTAATATGGTTTTTACGAACATGATTTTTATAACGAACTGGATCGAATGTTATCTAAATGGTAGAAACACAGCAATGTTCCATATGCAAAGGTCCTCTGGATCATGTTTATGTCCCGATGGAATCCTGGAACATAAAGGGTCAGCTGTGCAGCAAATGTTACTCTAAAAAAATTGGAGAACACTACCCAGGCACTCATGAAAGAGTAAACAAGTCAGACTAGAAACCAGCCAGTCTTAATCAGATCTTTATCTTTAGATTCTCCTATTCCAGTAGCATAGCGCCAGATGTATCGAGCTTTGGTATCCATCTTTTTCTGTATCTGTATCAAAGACTCTAATTCAGAATCTACATTTCCTGATGGTGTTCCGCAGTTTTCACAAAATTTGCATTTGGGATCAAGGCTGATTGGAGTAGATTGTATTACAGGATATGCCCTACATGCAAGCGGTCGGTTTTCATAGATTTTGCAGGCATATCCACCATGTGGCGATCTTTTACTTGACTCTGTATCAAGAAATGGACATGTATTGCCATTTGATTCTCTTCCCATCATCTGATAGGCAAGTATTGTTTGAGGTTCTTCAGATTCTGCTTCAGATACACCTATCCTAGGTAAGACCGTTACACTGATGCCATTTTTTTCTGCTAATGATTCCATCTGCTTTTTTTCATCAGGCATTACAAGTACCCCAATCTTGCCAAACTTTATTGTGGGATAGTATTCTCTTTCAATGCAACACTTGGCGCATTCCTCTACACAGGAAAAATCCAATGACTAGTACTCTTAAAAAAAGAATAAATCTGCTTTTATCGCGACAAGATCCGATCCCTATAAGGTTTCCAGAGGAGATAAATAGTAATACCCTTATATCAGCAGAACCAATACCTGCTAGCAATGGTAGTATATAGAACAAGCATGCAGATAGTAAGAGATTTGCTTACTGTAACAGAAGAGAGCGGCATGAACGGCATTAACGTAACATCACTTCTAACCAAGGCAAACTTATCACATTCAAGACTTTCAAAATTCATAGACAACCTCACTGGTGCAGGCCTAATGAACAAGATCGAATACGACGGCAAGAACACATTTGTCATAACTACAAAAGGTAAGCAATATCTGGAAACATACGAAAGATTCCAGAATCTAGCAGACTCTTTCGGCTTAGATCTCTAAACTTCCCACTTTTCCATTATTTTCGTTTACAGAAATTATAAATACAATATTTTTGAAGAATTTTAAAAAAGTTTGATAAATAATTTTTCACAATATTTTCAAGTTGGTTCTGATGCAAATTTGTTGTAAACAAATCTTTTGACAAACTAAACGGCAGATAATTTCGATCAAACAGTTGGTTTTGTAGATCAGCAATTGGCGAACCGACAGATCTATAAAGGTGTAGTTTGGTTTATCAAAAGGGGAGTAATTGTGGGAGAGACACTAGTATGGTGGAAGGGACTTGCAAAAGAACTGGAATTAGACATAGAATCCCTTGATGAAAGAACCGACTAAAACATACTTTAGAATTAATCAGCATCACAATTTTATAACATAATAAAGCCTCGAACGGGATTCGATCCCGCGGCCTAACGCTTACGAGGCGTTCGCTCTACCAGGCTGAGCTATCGAGGCACAGTGGTTCGCAATGTAATCAGAGTTTATAAAAAGCCTTTGCGTTTTTGATTTATTGAAAGTCTCAATTTCTGGAGTTCGTGGAATTTTTGGCAGCGACCTCAATCTTGAAGACATAATCTATTACTGTAGAAATTTTTCACGTCTTGCCAAGTCAAGAAGGTGTATAGTAGGAAGAGACACACGACCATCAGGAGAGATAGTAACCAATGTTGCAATCGCCTCACTCTTAGAAAGAGGAATCTCTGTGTACAATCTTGGCATATCTCCTACCCCTGTTGTATTCAGAGAAGCAAGAAAATATGGTAGTGGTCTTATCATTACATCTTCACACAATCCATTAGAATGGAACGGTCTCAAGTTCATCCTAGACGGCAGAGGCATCAACGAGTCAGAACTGGAATATCTGGAAAAAAAGGACAAGTTTCAAAGAGAGAAAATTGGTACTGAGGAACAGGTTGATTCAGACTACATTGACGAGGCTGTTAAAGTAATTGGAGATATAAAAAAATCATCAAAAATAGCAATTGACGTGGGTGGCGGTGCAGCATTTGATGTTGCCCCAAAGTTACTAAGAAAATTGGGTTGCAAGGTAAGTGTGATCAACGGCACACCGGGTAAATCAACGCGAGGTCCAGATCCTACAAATGATCAATTATCAGAACTTGTTCAAGCATCAAAAAAATCAAGCATTGGTTTTGCTTTTGATCTTGATGGTGACAGACTGGTAGTAGTAAGAAACGGCAAAAAACAATCTCCAGATGTTACACTAGGTCTTGGAGTAGCAGGTGCACTTGAGAAAGGATACAAGAAATTTGTTCTTAGCATAGATACTAGTGTTGCAATTGAGAAATTTATCAAAAATGAAGGAGGTCAGGTCAATAGATCAAAGGTTGGAGAAGCAAATGTTGTAGACCTGATGTTAAGAACTAAATCTCAAGCTGGAGGAGAAGGAAGCAGTGCCGGATTTATCTTGCCAGAGTTTAACATGTGCAGAGATGGTCTTCTTACAAGTGGACTTATTGCATCAATGGTTGGGACAAAACAGTTTGATGAGATAAACAAATTCATGGAAGGATATCATCAAGTGCGAACCAAAGTAAGTGTAGATTCCAAACTCCATAAAAAAACACTTCAGACATTTTTGAAAAAGATGAGAAAACAATCAAGCCAAATCATAACAATTGATGGAATAAAGTCCATAATAGATGAAGACAGCTGGGTTCTTGTAAGACAGTCAAATACTGAGCACATCATCAGGGTCTCTGTAGAGTCAAATGACTTGAATAAAGCTAAAACAATAGAAAAACAGGTCACCAAGATGGTCAAACAAAGCTATGAAGAATCCAGATGAGGTAAAGATAATCAAGACATTTCAAAATAGATTCGGGAGAAAATCCAAGTTTCAAGCCGATGATATTGAAGTCGTAAAGATAGGAAATAGCAAATTTGTTGTAAAATCAGACATGCTGGTTCAGAGTACGGATGTACCTACCGGGATGGCACTTGGAGAGATTTCAAGGAAAAGTTTGGTTTCATGTGTAAGCGACTTTGCATGTAAAGGAATCAAGCCCAAATTTTGTACAATTGCAATAGCAATACCTCATGGTTTTACGCAGAAAATGGTCAACGAGTTGGCTAGTGGTTTTCTTAGATCCTCTAAAGAGTTTGGCTTGCACATAATTGGCGGAGACACAAATGAGGGAAAGGAACTGGTCATCGAGGTATCCATGTTTGGTCCAAGCGGTAAAAAAACACCATCAAGAGGAGATGCAAGAACTGGAGACATCATAATGGCATCAGGACCTTTTGGTTATTCTTCAGCAGGATTGAAGATTGTTTTGGATGGTTTCAAGACAGACCCCAAGTCTGCAAAGATATTCAGAAAAGCAATTTTTAGACCTTGTCCTAGATTGGCTTTTGGATTAAAGGCTGCCAGATACTTTTCTTCCTCAATGGATTCTAGTGATGGACTTGCAATAACACTAGATGACATGAGCAAGCAGAGCAAAAAGAAATTTCTGATAACTAGATTACCAACGACAAATGACATAGTCAAATTTGCACACCAAAATAAAATGAATTTAAAAGATCTAGTCTTTTGTGGAGGTGAGGAATATGAAATCGTATTCACAATACGACCAGGAGATTTGAGCAAAGTGAAGACGCTGGCAAAAAAGACCAACACCCCACTATTTGAGATAGGTCATGTATCCAATGGAAAAAATGTGGTTCTAGTTGACAATGGCATATCCAAGGTCATCAAGCGATGTGGCTGGACACACCTTAGATCCTAATGTTTTTTAAACCCGTTAAAGAGTCTTGAAATGTTGTCCGTTCAAGAAACTAAGGAAAAATGGGGTATAGCTCACATTTTCAGTAGTTTCAACAATACCATAGTTCACATCACAGATGTTTCTGGTGCAGAGACTGTGGCAATTAGTTCCGGTGGACGACATGTCAATGCAGACAGATACGAGTCATCTCCTTATGCCGCAATGAAGTCAACTGCTGCAGTAGTAGAAGCAGCACATGACAAGGGTTTTACAGGTCTTCACATAAGAGTAAGAGCAGTAGGTGGAGTCGGTTCACGTGTTCCAGGCCCAGGTGCACAAGCAGCAATTAGAGCACTAGCAAGAGGCGGATTTAAGATTGGAAGAATTGATGATGTAACGCCAATCCCTCATGATACCACTAGAAAGAAGGGTGGTAAACGAGGAAGAAGAGTCTAAGCATCTACCAGTTTAACTTTTACTTTAGCATTTTTGCTTTCAAAGAATTTTGTCATAAAAGTGACAAATTTTTGTTCAATTTTTTTTCCCTTGGCTTTTGCAATTTGATCTCCTAGTTTGAGTTCCATTCCAGAAAGCAGTTCAATTTTTATCAAGACTTTGAAAAAGGCCCAACCAAATCGCTCCATTGGATTGCTTATCAGAAAACCTTCCTTGATATCACAAAGAGTTTGTAATTCATCCATGGCAGCTGAAACAATCTCTCTATCAATTTCATATCTGGTTGTTGCAATTTCAAGAATGGTAGCCCTACCGTGCATAAACAGTAATCCAACATGATGCAGGAATAATAAACTTAGTTACTAGTAGTACCAGAAATTATTTTCATTAAAACAATTGTCAGATGTTTTCAACCGGAGAATCATCAGAAGATACATGGTCTGACACAGATTCAGATGACTGTTTTGTTTCACCTTTTAGTTTATCGGACCAAGATACCATTTTTCCATCCTGTTCAACATTTATGGTAGTTTGTATCCTTACATGAACTCCGACAGATCTAAACAATGTAAGCAATTTTCCCCCATCTATGATTTCAGTAATTTCTCCACCTTGGATAAGCTCTGCAAGTTTTTCTATGACAACTTTGGTCTCATTTGGAAACTGTGATTCTGCGTTCTGAAGCACTTCGTCTCCCCTATATCCAAGTTGTTTGAGAACAATGTCTCTAGGAGAGACCTTTTGGGTAGTAAGAGGTTGTGGTTTTTCATCGATTTTCTGTCTTTGTGAGATATTTTTTTGCATCTCAAGCATCCTTTTTGCCTTGAGAAGTTCTAGTTCTTTGTCTTCCTCTGTCAACCCTTGATTACCCCAATTGGAACAAGCTTTGCTACTTTTGTAGCTATTCCAAGTTCGTGAGATACGTTTGCCACAGCATCAACGTCCTTGTATGCTTCAGGCGTTTCTTCTACCACGCCTTCTCGTGTAAGAGCTTTTATGAAAATTCCTTTATCACTTAATGATTTTTGTACTTGGCCTTCTGTAAAATTTCTTCTTGCAGCAGACCTTGACATCATTCTGCCAGCACCATGAGCAGTAGAACCAAAGCTCAAATCCATAGAGCCAGGTTTTCCAAGTAAGATCCAGCTACCAGTACCCATAGAGCCAGGTATGAAGACCGGTTGTCCAATGTCGCGATATTTTCTTGGCACTTCATCTCTTCCTTGCGGGAATGCTCTTGTTGCACCCTTTCTATGAACTACAACAGATCTTAGCTCACCGTCAATTTTGTGTTTTTCAACCTTGGCAATGTTATGAGCAACATCATAGATTAGTTTCATATCAAGATCAGATTCTGTTTGTTTGAAGACCCGCTCAAAGGCCTTTCTTGTCCAGTGGGTGATCATCTGTCTGTTGCTCCAAGCATAATTTAGTGCAGCAAACATTGCTTTTCTATATGACTCTCCTTCTTCTGAAGAATTTGGAACACATGCAAGTTCCCTGTCTACTAGATTTATTTTATATTTTGAAAGTGCCTGTTCTGACACCCTTAGATAATCACTACATACTTGGTGTCCAAAACCTCTTGACCCACAATGAATCAGTACAGTAATTTGTCCTTCATTGAAGATTCCCATCTTTTTGGCAGCTTCTTTATCGTGGATCTGGTCTACACGCTGTACCTCAAGAAAATGATTTCCAGAGCCGAGGCTTCCTAATTGAGGCGCGCCTCGCTTTCGTGCAGTAGGAGATATTTTTTCAGGATCAGCATTTTTTATCTGTCCATTTTCTTCACATACGTCAGCATCATCCTTTGAACCATAACCGTGATCAACTGCCCATTGGACTCCTTTTACAAGCACCTCATCAAGATCAGATGGAGATAATTTTACAGCACCTTTGGATCCTACTCCAGACGGAATAGAGGTGAACAACTCTGAAACAAGATCCCTGAGTCGTGGTCTTACATCCTTTTCCATAAGATTTGTCTTGATGAGCCTTACACCACAATTGATATCATAGCCTACTCCTCCTGGACTTATCATTCCGTTTTCAGCATCCATTGCAGCTACTCCACCAACAGGGAATCCATAACCCTCGTGACCATCTGGAAGAACCACAACGTGTTTTAGCACTCCAGGTATGGTTGATACATTTACTGCTTGTTGGATTGTCCTATCTGTAAGCATTTTTTGTAATAATTTTTCATCAGCGTAAATTGTTACTGGAACTTTCATGCCCTTTGAGGGATCAGCTTCAATACGATACTCCATCTCACGTATTTTCTTTGGAATTAGTGATGACATTGCTTTCTGCGAAAAAAGGTATTTCTACACAATTTAAATCATGAGTATAGGATTTGGTCAATCATTTGATCAGCTTGGCAGTATGTCTATACAAGTCATGCAATGTTTTACCATCAAGCATGACTGTATCATCATGTTGATCATCTAAAACTTTGTTTTCTGGGTTTTTTTCTGGTTTCTTGTCGGAGCCCACAGATTTGTCTTGTCCACAAGTATAGAAAAAAGTGTCGATTTACATCCATATTCATACAAGTAGATTTATTTTCCTTGATCAACTGATCCAAGACATGGCAATTCTTCCAATCGATGGAGGCCGTTATGGTACTGCTGAGATGAAAGAGATTTTTGACGATCAAAAAAAGATAACATATCAATTAGACATAGAGGCAGCGGTTGCCCTTTCCCAATCAGAGATAAACATGATTCCAAAGGATGCAGCCTTGAACATATCAAAGATGGCAAGGTCTGGCAAGATTTCAGTAAAAAGAGTAAAACAGTTAGAAGCAAAAAGTGATCACGATACAGCAGCTTTGGTAGAAGCGTTAAGTGAGATTTGTAAACCATCTGCAAAACCTTGGATACATTATGGTTTGACAAGCAACGATCTGGTGGATACCAGCAATTCATTACAGATTCGCGATACTTTACGAATCATAAGGCCAAAGGTTGCAAGATTAGCTATCATCCTAGCAGACCAGGCAGTCAAGTATAAGGGATTACCAGCAGTTGGCAGAACCCATGGTCAACACGCAAGCATTATTTCATTTGGCCTAAAGTTTGCAAACTGGGCACTTGAAATGTCAAGTCATGTAGAAAGAATTGAAGAATTAAAGAAAAGAGCTCTTATCTGCAAGACACTCGGTGTTGTTGGAACTGGTTCTCTTATGGGTGCAAAAGCTTTGGAGGTGCAAAAAAGAGTAGCAAAGAAGCTTGAACTGTACCCTGCAGATGTAACTACTCAGATAGTTGCACGTGAAAGATATGCAGAATTTATTTTCGACATGGCATTGATAGGGTCTACACTTGAAAAAATTGCAGTTGAAATCCGTAACCTACAGAGAACAGAGATTGCAGAGGTTGCAGAATCTTTCAAGAAAGGCCAGATGGGAAGCAGCGCAGTTCCAGTAAAGAGAAATCCTGTAAAAAGCGAGCGTGTAACATCGCTTTCAAAATTGTTGCGTAGCCAGATATCAGTGGCCTTTGAGAACATTCCTTTGTGGCATGAAAGAGACCTGACAAACTCTGCAAATGAAAGATTCATCCTTCCTACCAGTGCCATTTTACTTGATGAGATGCTTGAGACCATGACAAGAATCATCAGATCTCTATTTGTAAACGAGCAAAGGATACGAAAAAATCTTGAAATCACAAGAGGTCAGATATTTGCAGAATTTGTTCTTGATGCATTGATACAGAAAGGAGTCCCAAGATTTGAGGCATATCGAGACATACAACGAGTAGCATTTGCATCTTCAGAGGATGAGACAGACTTTAGAGATGCAGTAAGAAATGACAAGGCATTCTCATCTCACCTAACTGATAAAGAAATAGACAGAATCTTTATTCCAGAAAACCATCTAGGTGCATCTCTAGACATAATCAAGAACGTATCAAGCAAAGTCAGAAATTCATGTTCCAAGTTTTCTTGACTTTTAATAGATTTTTGTGAATCAAAGAACCATACTGCATTGCTTTTTTGAGCTTTAGTGCAGACTCTTCTGGAACTCCAATCGATATTGCAAGTTTTCTGACAATGTGCTTTCTGACAAGATCATCCTTGTCTTTTATTTTGTATTCCAATGGAATGTTTTTTGCAAATTCTACAAACTCTTCTGATAGAAACGGTTGCACAATCCTGACTCCAAACTCAGATGCGATTCTATTCACCGCCTTCATCATTCTTGCTTCATTGTCTAGTTTGTCGTTCATCATCTCAAGTACTATATCATCTCCTTCGGAAATTGAATCTCTGTAAGCATTATACCCACAGAAGAGCTCGTCTATGCCATTTGCGGTAATCACTTGGTCAATTTTGTGTGTTTGTGCAAGTTTTGCAACATAATAAAATGCAATACAGTTTTCATTCCAGGACAGATTATCTACATTGATTGTATCCCAGATCTTTCTTGCCGCATCTGAAAATGTTTTCTCGGAGATTATTTCTATTTCGTGATTCATGCCAAGAACTTTTGCCATCTTTGTTGAAAACTCAACATCATGAGAATCCTCAAAACCCATTGTGAGAAGCAGCACATCATAACCCAGGTCTTGGCAAATTTTTGCCAAAAGGCAACTATCAACCCCACCAGAAAATGATATGCCCATCTTCTTAGAGTCCTTTACTTTTTCAATGGCCTGAACCATTTGCGTGTGTAATTCTTTTTCAAGTTCTGACATTGTAGTTGCCATTTTTACATTAGATTCGCTTTGAGAGTTAAATATAGGATTCTGTAATTAGTAAGAGAATGTACAAGTTATCAGAGGAGCAAATCAAAGTAGAATTGCAAGGATTACAAGGATGGAGTATAGTAAATGGAAAACTGCACAAGGACTTTGTATTTGACGATTTTATCGGAGCCTTTGGTTTTATGTGCAAAGCCGCAATACACATAGAAAAGATGAATCACCATCCAGAATGGTTCAACGTATACAACAAGATTTCAATAGACTTGATGACCCATGATGCAGGAGGAATAACACAAAATGATGTATCCCTTGCAA
>JANWJG010000041.1 GCA_025449485.1 Nitrosotalea sp.
CATCTTGATAATTCAAAGGTCGGTAGCACAACAGGTTTTGTTATACCAGAGATTGTAAAAAAATCAAGAGTCGAAGGGTCTCTCATAAATCACAGTGAACACAGAATACCATCAAATGAAATAGAAGAAATGGTAATCAGACTCAGAGAGCTGAAAATGACATCAGTTGTCTGTGTACAGGATGTAAGCGAGGCATGGCAATATTCAAAACTCAATCCAGATTACATAGCAATAGAGCCACCTGAGCTAATAGGTAGTGGAAAGGCAGTATCAAAAGAAAAACCAGGAATCATAACAGAAGCAGTCAATGCGGTAAAGAAAGCAAACAATTCAACCCAGTTGTTATGTGGTGCAGGAATCATTTCAGGAGGAGACGTATCACGTGCATTAGAACTAGGTGCAAAAGGAATACTTGTTGCAAGCGGCATTGTAAAGGCAAAGAACTGGGAAAAAACAATAGAAGAGTTTGCTTTAGCATTTGTTAAAAAATAAATTCAAGATAATTATTTTTGCATATACGATATATACATGCAGATAGACTTTGATCACATGACCGTAGAAAACGACATACTTGAGGAACTAAAGAAGATACGAGAAGCAGTAACACCAAAAGCTGCATCTCCAGCACCTGAACCAAAAGGTCTTGTTGCAGAATTCAAAGATTTCATTGGCAAGGCAGGAGTTTTGGGTCTTGCCATCGGTTTCATCATGGGAACCGTAATTGGTAGAGTAGTAACAGCCCTAGTGCAAGATCTCATCATGCCAATTCCCGGCGCATTCATAGCTGGAGGGGACTGGAGAAAAGCAGTAGTTACCATACCAGTAGGAAACGGAATGAGTTTTGGAGTAGGTGACTTTATCGGTGTTGTGATTGATTTCCTCATAATCGCTTTTGTTATCTTTGTGATAGCAAAATTTGGACGAAAGGCTGGCTTGAAATAGCCTTCTACATATTTTTCATATTTGAAGAAGACTGAAATATTGAATCAAGTCTTTATTTCGCATAATGCTTCCAAGACTTGAATCGATAAAACAGGCAAGGATAAAAATAGGTATGACTCAACAAAAACTTGCTTCCCTTACAGGAGTTAGTACTTCGATGATAAATCAAATCGAGTCCGGGAGATGTCAGCCAAGCTATTCGACTGCAAGAAAAATATTCGAAGTATTATGGTCACTTGAAAGCCAATCATCAACCAAGGCAGGAGATATCTGTAGTAAGGATATTGCCAAGCTCAGGGCACATGATTCATTGCATGATGCAATAAAAAAGATGCAAGAACTATCAATTAGTCAAATGCCAATCTTTGATGGTACCGAGGTAGTTGGCGTCATAACAGAAGATGGCATAATAAAACACATTTTGGATAATGATGAGACTGAACGAAAAAGGATCAGGATAGACGAAATAATGGATGCAAGACCTCCAATTGTAGACTATAACACACCAGTCAAGACACTCGTATCTCTGATAAGATATTCAAAGTGTGTTTTGGTGTCAAAGCAAAGCAAGATTGTTGGAATAATTACTGCATCAGATACTCTCAAGCTAGTAGACTAACACAAATCTAGCATTTAGAAAAATTTTCTATATACCACAATACTTCCAAATATTGCAATCATCACTACCATTGGTGAGAACATCCCAAACTCTGGAACAGTGATTGCTTGTTGTACATTTGGAGTTAATGAAATAACATCATCAGGATTTACTCCAATGACATCAGCTAGGCATGTCCTTGATTTATTATACAAGTCCCATGTTTTTTGATCCTGCATCATGACATCATGCTGTTGCAGCACCGTAGAGTTTGGATTGGTTTTCATGTATAAGGACATCTTGTCATTTATCTTGTGTACAATATCCATGTAGATGTTAGTCTCAAGGCTTCTTCCAAATGGATTACATATAAAGTTCCCAGATTTATCAAATTCTGCATATGCCGATAGTTTACTGGTGCCTAAAATTGAGAACGGTAACAATATTGACAACAAAACAAGCAGAACCAAAAGAACTTTCTTTGCCAAGACACTACACAATCATACCCTGACTTAAAAAATTGGTGTAGGATAATTCCTAAACATAGATTTTAAAAAGATAATTTAATGCATGATTTTTGTAAGTTTTATCGATATCTACGATTTAGGATGAGAGCATAGCTCTGCCAGTACCCCGTGTAATGATTTTGGATGCATGAATATTATCTTGGTTCCACGTGAACCAGGTCTTATCTCACCAAGGAATTTTATTCCACATACTTTCATCCTGTCAACTTCTTTTTCAATGCCATCTGTTTCAAGAGCGATATGATGTAACCCCTCACCTTTTGTCGTCAGGAATTTCTTGATGGGACTTGTTTCTTTTGTAGCCTCCATGAGCTCAATTCTAGAATTATCTAGATGAAGAATTGCAACTCGGACTCCTTCAGATTCCACAGTCTCAAATTCAACTTCGTGAACCCCAAGTGCTTCTTTGTACTGTTTTACTGCATCGTCCAAGTTATTTACTGCAATTGCAACATGATCAAGTCGCATCTTAGAATGTCTCCTTTGGCTGGTAAATTCCAAAGACTTCACGGAATGTGTTGCTTATCTCTCCTAATGTAGCATAATTATTTACAGCATCCAAGATAAACGGCATCAGATTTTCATCTTTTTCTGCAGCACTCTTCATTTTTTCAAGTGCATGTTCAACTTTGATATTGTCACGAGTGTTACGCAATTCTTTAAGATTTGCCATTTGTTGTGTTTGAATGCTGCCGTCAATCTTCATGATTTCAGGCTTTTCCTTTGAAGCGTCAGTGAATTTGTTGACACCAACTATTATCCTGTCTCCACCATCGATTTCCTTCTTTAGCCGATAGGCATTTTGTCTAATTTCAGATTGGAAAAATCCCCTCTCAATTCCCACAAGTGAGCCTCCCATTCTGTCTATTTTCTTGAGGTACTTGTTTGCCTCTGCTTCAATGGTGTCAGTTAGATTTTCCACATAGTACGAACCGGCAAGAGGGTCAACAGTTTTGGTAATTCCACTCTCATGGCCCACAATTTGTTGTGTCCTTAATGCAATCTTTACTGCAGACTCTGTAGGGAGTGCAAGTGCTTCATCTTTTGAGTTGGTGTGAAGCGATTGACAGCCACCAAGAACTGCCGCCATTGATTGTACCGCAACACGTATGATGTTATTGTCAGGCTGCTGGGCAGTAAGTGATTCTCCACTTGTCTGCACATGGAATTTTAGTTGAATTGATCTCTTGTCTTTTGCGTGGAATCTGTCTTTTAGTATCTTGGCATAAATTCTTCGGGCTGCCCGGAATTTGGCAATCTCTTCCAAAAATTCGCTAGTACAGCAAAAGAAGAATGAAAGTCGCGGTGCAAAACTATCAATCTTCAATCCCCTGTCAACACATGTCTCGATGTATTCTATTGCGTTTGCAAGTGTGAATGCAACTTCTTGTACTGCGTTACATCCTGCCTCCCTCATGTGATACCCAGATATTGAAATTGGATACCATTGAGGAACTTTTTTTGAACAATATTCGATCATGTCACCAATTAATCTCATAGATGGACGCGGTGGATAGATGTAGGTATTTCTTGCAATGTATTCTTTTAGAATATCATTTTGTGTAGTGCCACGTAGTTGTTTGCTGTCTACTCCTTGTTTTGCACCTGTTGCAATGTATAGTGCAAGTAATGTAGATGCGGTAGAGTTTATTGTCATAGATGTGCTTACTTTGTCAAGAGGAATTCCACCAAAGCATTTCATCATGTCTTTTAGTGAAGTAATAGAGACTCCGACTTTTCCAACCTCACCTTCTGCATGAGAATCATCTGCATCATATCCAATCTGGGTTGGCAAGTCAAACGCCATAGAAAGACCAGTCTGTCCTCTTTCAAGAAGATACTTGAATCTCTGATTTGTCTGCTCTGCAGTACCAAAACCAGTGTATTGTCTCATCGTCCATAATCTGTCTCGATACATTCCAGGATGGATTCCGCGTGTGTAGGGATGTTTTCCAGGTTCTTCTGTCTTGCTTTTTGGTTTAACCTTTGAGTCGTAGAAGCGTTTTACTGGAATATTAGAATCAGTCTTGATAGATTTTACCATATCATACTAGCCCCTTTGATATTTTATCGGCTGCTTCAAATGGATCGACTTTTCCTGATTGGACTTTTTTAAGATATGCAGCATAGGAATTACTTGAATCAAGCATTGAGGTCACTTTATTTTTAACATTATTTAAAACAATATCTCTGAGTTCAGAGTCTAATCTTGATGCCTCCTTCTTGGCCTTGGTTTTGTGTTTTATCTTCATAACCTCTTCCAATTTTTTTGCAAAATCAGCAATACCCTTGTTTGATTTTGCCGAAGTCATCATAACAACGGGGTTTTTTTCAGACATGCCAATGAAATCACGTACAGAGTCAAAAAGCTGGTTTGCCCCAGGCAAGTCACTCTTGTTTATCAGATAAATATCACCAATCTCTGTGAGGCCTGCCTTTATTGTCTGGATGCTATCTCCAGTATGAGGATTAAAGACAACAACTGTTACATCTACAACTTTTTCAATATCAACTTCAGTCTGCCCTGCCCCCACACTTTCAATTATTATCGGATTAACTCCAGCATATTCTAAAATTCTAATGCTGTTTCTAAGGGATGTCGATATGGCACCTGTTGCACCCCTTGATGCCATGCTCCTAATGTATGTCCCAGAGTCAGTAGACTCGGTCATCCTCACCCTATCACCAAGTATTGCACCTCCAGTAATGTGGCTAGTTGGATCGATTGCAAGAACTGCACTCTTGTAGCCAAGTTTGTTTAGCTCAAGGCTTGTTCGGTTTATCAGAGTGCTCTTGCCTGCACCAGCAGGTCCCGTGATTCCAATCTTCAGCGATTTTCCAGAATTTTTAAAGATCTTTTTTATGATGAGTTTAGCGTCTTTTTCGTTATTTTCAACTATAGATATGGCACGTGCTATTGCTCTTCTGTTGCCTTTCTTTATCTCTGTCACAATATCCATAGAGAGGTCACGCAAAGAATCCACAATAAAGCTTATTGTTATGCCAATAAAGCAAAAAGATCCCCAAGTGTGGGATTTCAAATAAAGCTTTTAAAACAGAAAATTTACTTGAAAAGTACATGGCTCAAAAGGCTCAAACAAAGAGAATTAGGATCTTGGTTTCAAAACTAGGTCTTGATGGTCATGACAGAGGAGCCCTTGTACTGTGTAGGGCATTCAGAGACGCAGGCATGGAAGTCATCTATTCAGGGCTGTTTGCAACTCCTGAAAGAATAGCCCAGATAGTAGAAGACGAAGATATTGACGTTGTTGCACTAAGCCTTCTAAATGGCGCGCACCTTACCCTATTTCCAAGAGTTGCAAAAGCAATCAAGGACAAGGGCATAAACGACGTACTAGTAATTGGAGGAGGAGTCATACCAGAGGACGACAAACCTGCACTTGAAAAATCAGGAGTGCTTGGAAACTTTGGACCAGGAACTCCACTACAGTCAATAATTGATTTTATCCAGACAAATCTTTCAAAGAAATAATTTTATTCTGTAGAATCAGGCCACATCATTTTTCGCATGTCTTTTCCTACTTTTTCTATCTGATGTGCAGTTATCTCTTTCATGAATCTATCAAATGAGTTCTTGCCGTTTTTTTGATAGTCAGAGATCCATTCTTGGTTGAATGTTCCATCCTGAATCATCTTTAATGCTTTTTTCATCTTTTCTTTGACATCTTTATCCATAACCATTGGACCTCTTGTCAGTCCACCATATCTTGCAGTCTCACTTACTCTTCGGTACATTCCTGCAATTCCATATCGCTGGATCATGTCAACGATTAATTTTAGTTCGTGCAAGACCTCAAAGTATGCAATCTCTGGTTGATATCCAGCTTCTACCAAGGTTTCAAATGCATTCATAACCATAGAAGCAGAACCACCGCAAAGGTCTACCTGTTCACCAAACCAATCAGTCTCTACTTCTTCTTTGAATGTAGTCTCTATAACACCTGCTCGTGTACTTCCCAAACCTTTTGCGATACCAAGTGTTCTCTCCCAAGCTTTCTTTGTATAATCTTGGTATACTGCAACAATCGATGGAGTTCCAAATCCTTGTTGATATGTTTCACGAACCTTTGAGCCAGGACCCTTTGGTGCAACCATGATTACATCCACGTCCTTTGGAGCCTGAATCCAACCCCAATGGATTGCAGCTGCATGAGAAAATGAAAGTGCTTTTCCAGCCTTGAGATTTGGGCCTATCAATTCCTTGTAGACCTTTGATTGAACCATGTCTGGAATCAATACATGAATAATGTCTGCTTTTTGGCAAGCCTGTGGAATTGTCATCACTTGATGACCGTCTTGCTGGGCTTTTTTCCAGCTATCACCAGACTCTTGTAACCCAACTATAACATTAAGACCAGAATCTTTGAGATTATTTGCTTGTGCATTGCCTTGTATGCCATAGCCAATTACTGCAATTGTTTGATTTTTGATTAGATCTAAATTAACATCTGCATCTTTCCAACTTTTAGCCATGCTGAACACTAAAAATCAAGGAAATAAAAACTTACAACTGGTCCAAAAAGCGATACCAAGCACAACAATGACTAGAAAGCGTGATTATAGGACAATCTCTTTTCCACACACTGTACATTTGACAATTGTTTCTTCAGAAGGTATCCTGTCAAACTTTTTTGAACCACACCCAGGACAGATTGGGCATGCTCTTGCTTTCTCCATAAGATACCATTTGATACCATAAAGATATCAATTGCGTTCTTGTCATATGAAAAAAAAGAGTTTATCTGAAAGATTTTTCAAGAAGTACCAGTTGAGCGGGTTTATCAATTTTTCATCAGATGACGAGGATGTAAACCTAGAATATTTGTACAATATTGGATTATCTCATGCAAAAAGAGGCAATCCACGAGATGCAATATTTTATTTTGACAAGGTCTTGGAAGTTGAACCAGGCCATGTAAATGCACTTGCAAACAAGGGTAACGCACTAGGAAAACTTGGAAAGTATGATCAAGCAATAACGTGTTATGATGTAATCCTAAAAGACAAGCCAGAGCACATGCCAAGTCTTCTCAACAAGGGACTTGCGCTCCACTATCTGGGAAGATATGATCAGGCAATAACGTGTTATGATAAAATTTTGGATGGTACACCAGATAATGCAAGTGTATTATATCACAAGGCTTGTACCAAGTCACTTCAAAAAGACACAGACCAGTCCTTGGCATTACTAGAAAAAGCAATACTGATTGACGGAGAATTTGCAAAAAAGGCTTCAATGGACAAGGATTTTGATACCCTGCATAACGATCCAAGATTCAAGTCTCTTACTGCATAAAACGCCAATAGAAAAAAATACAGTAACAGAAATCATCTAGTGATGGATGTAGGAATCATAGGTACAGGGCTGCTTGGTAGCGCAATAGCAAAACGTATTGCATCATCAGGGCACAAGGTCCATGCATACAACAGGACAAGGCAGAAAGCAGAATCACTTGAAAAACTAGGAATTGCCATCGAAGACTCGCCTAAGGAACTTGCAGAAAAATGCCAAATTGTAATTATCATAGTTAAAGACTCTCAAGCCATCGAGGAAGTCTCTTTTGGAAAAAATGGCATTATCCATGGAAAACATGATGGGTTGATAATTGCCGACATGAGTACAATCAGCCCCATATCATCAAAAAAGATTGCCAAGAAATTTACAGATAACAAAATCATGATGATTGACACTCCAGTAATGGGAGGTCCAAGTCTTGCAGAAAAAGGCCAGATGATAGTAATGGTAGGAGGAAAAAATGAGACATATCAAAAATGCAAACCAATATTGGATCTGATTGGAGAAAAAACATTTCATTTGGGAGACAATGGTTCGGGTCACGCAATGAAGCTTGTAATGAATTCACAAATTGCAATTCTTGCACTTTCAATTTCAGAGGGAATCATACTTGCAAAAAAATCAGGCCTTGATCCTATTACATTTCTTGAAGTTCTAAATTCAACATACTTCAAGACAGGGATGAGTGTAAACAAGGGACCAAAGATGGCAAAAGGCGAGTTTGAGCCAAGTTTCTTTCTTAAAATGATGCAAAAGGATCTTGACGAGATAGAGCATACTGCAAAAGAATTTGGTGCAAACATGCCCATGTCAAAACTTGCAAATCAACTATACCAAAAGGCAATCAAGGCAGGCCTAGGAAATATAGATTATACAGGAATCTTGGCATATCTTGAAAAATCAAAATAAAAGATTACAGTTCCTCAGGCGGTTTTATCTTTCTGAAACTAAAAAATATTCCAACATCATAAACAATCTTTAGAACACCACCTACAACAAAAGGTGCAGAAAGTGAAAGTGTCTGTATTATGATTCCAGTAATTGATGGACTAATTGCCTGAGATATGTTTCGTGAAGTATTTGTAAAGATAGCGGCAGGAATTCTCTCATTTTCGCTCACCACTCCCATGATATATGATTGCCTAGTTGGGACATCCATTTGAGACAGACTCATCCTTGCAAAAAATAGTGATACCGCAATGGACAGAGACGGGGCAAAAGCAAGCAGTATCAGTAGAACATTTGATGGAATATGTGTAAAGACCATCGTATTTACCAGCCCTATCTTTGATGCAATTTTTGTAGATGCCATGTATGATATGGCAGTCAATACACCTGCGATTGCAAATATGTATGACAATGAAGAAAGATCTGCACCAAACCTGGTGTAAAACCAGAATGAGACAATGCTTTGTATCACAAATCCTCCCCCAAACGAATCAACTGCAAAAAGCGAAGACATTTTCATAATAATGCTTTTAGATTTTGGGGAGATGTTTTTCAATGACATACCAGACTTGGCAGTATCTTTTACTTCGATATTTTTAGAAAGCATCAGATAGATTACAAGGACCGCAACGGCACATGCCGCATAAATTAAAAACAATGACTTTATTGCGCCAATTTTATCAAATCCATAATTTTGCAATATCGATGGCAAGCCAGATAACAGTACACCTGCTGACATGGCAAAAGTTCCAACTGCATTATAGATTGCAAATATTGAATTTCTTTTTTTGATATCACTTACAGTTTGTGGCAAGAGGGCTTGCTCTAGTGACAAAAATGCCCCAACTTCAGATCCTGTGACGTTTATTGTTCCAACAAGGGCTGCAATGACAAGTGCAAGATAATTACTTGTTACAAAAAATATTATCGATGATGCAATCATCAGTGCAGCATATATGACCAGAATCTTTCTTCTGCCTATTTTATCAGCATATGCGCTTGATAAAAGATTGAAAAATACGCTGTTTACAAGCGTGGCAGTAAGCACAATGCCAATTAGAATGTCATCAAATCCAACCAGTTTTAGATAGATTGCAAGAATTACGCTAAGAAAACCATATGAGAAAGTCCTGACAATTCTTGCTCCAAGCAAAAGCTTGCCGTCTCGCGATATCCACTGTAGACTCATTTGCCAAGTTTTGCCTTGTTGGCTTCAATGTCAGACGCTTCTATTTTTTTGAATAACGGTGATGCTGCTCCAATCTTGTGGCCTTCAGGTATCTTGATTTCAGACATGGAACTCCAGATTTGTTCAGATACAGAGCCTGCCATGCCAAGCTGTTCCCATATTTTCTGTGATGATTCTGGCAAGAACGGATATAGAGATATGGCAAGACTGCGAACAGCATTTACAGAAACAAATACACAGTTGCCAGAGCCTGCTCCACCTTTCCATGGCTCTTTTTTCTGAAAGTATTGGTTAAAGTGTGCAGAAAATTCAATTATTTTTTTCAGTGCCTTGTCAAGACTGTTGTTTTCCATCAATGGTGTCAACTCGCCTGAAAAATTGTTGATTTTTTCCTGGGCTTCCTTGTCGCTAGAATCAAACTCTGTTACACTAGGTACGACTCCTGCCATGCTTTTATGGGTAAAGCCAAGTGCCCTGTTGATAAAATTTCCAATGTTTCCAATCAGCTCAGAATTAATTCTTGATGCAAACTCTTCCCAGTCAAAATTAAGATCATCTTGGCTGTAAGGAGTTATCAATGCAAGATAGAATCTCAAGTAATCTGCAGGATATACTCCAAGAAAGTCCTTTAGTCCTATATACCAATTACGACTCTTTGATATTTTTTTAGACTGGAGCATCAAGTGGCCACGAGTCGGGATATAATCAGGAAGTTTGAATTCATTTCCAATTCCAATTCGCATTGCTGGCAAGAACAGGTAATGGTGATATACGATATCTTTTCCAATGAAATGATAAATGTCTGCAGAGTTCCAGAATTGTTTTCCATCTAGTCCTTTTTCGTCTAGAAACTTTAGCGCAGTAGAGATGTATGCCAAGTGGTTGTCAAACCATCCGTAAAAGACCTGTCCCTTGGCACCATCAAGCGGTATCGGGACACCCCAGTTCATGTCTCGCGTAATATCCCAGTCAACAAGGCCCTCTTTAATCCAGTTTTGTACGTATTTTTTGACGTCTCTTTGAAGATACGAGTCAGACTCTAGCCACTGGTTTAGTTCATTGACAAAGTTTGTCAATTTGAAAAAATAGTGTCTTGTCTTTTCTTTTGTTGGAGGATTTTTGCATATGGAACACTTTGGATCCTCAATCTCCTCTGGCACCCTGCCACATTTTTCACACAAGTCAGAGTATTGGTCTTCTGCTTTACAGTACGGACAACGCCCTAGAACATATCTATCAGGCAAGAATTTCTTGTCAATTGTACAATAAAACTGGATTATCTCTTTTTCGTAAATGTGTCCATTTGCCTGTAATTTTTTGAAAACATCCTGCACAAAGATTACATTTTCTGGCGAGCTTGTACGATAAAAAAAATCAAACCCAATACCAAATGATGTAAAGTCCTCGTGGTCTCGCTTGTTCCAGATTTTTACATATTCTTCTGGAGTCTTGTTTTCTTTCTCAGATTGTATTAGAATTGGCGTGCCAAAATCATCAGACGCACAAAAATAATATGCCTCTGTACCATTTAATTTTAGAAACCTAGTTGTGATATCAGCAGGAAGATAAGTGGATGCAACGTGTCCAAGATGTATCTCTCCGTTTGCATATGGAAGTGCGCTTGTTATAATTGCCCTTTTCATTATCAGGGTAAAGTTTGTGTCTGATTTAAGCTATGCCCAGCTCTGACCGTATTTTATCTGGGCTGCAGTTGGCTTGTCCATTTCTACATTCATTGCCTTGAGTGCATCTACTGCAATCTGGATATCAATTTCTTGTGGAACTGTGATTACGTTCTTTCCTATTTTTTTGTGGTTCTTTGCAATGTAGATCATTGATAGCAATTGATTTGAAAATGATTGTGCCATGACCTCTGGTGGGTGTCCTTCTGCTGCGACAAGATTTGCAATTCTTCCCTTTCCAATGAGATACATTTTCTTGCCGTTTTTGAGAACACATTCGTCAAGATTTGGTCTTACTTCTCTTACAGATTTTGATTCAGTTAACAAGAACTTGGCATCAACTTCAACATCAAAGTGTCCCACATTTCCCATGATTGCACCATTTCTCATGGTAACGATGTGCTCTTTTCTGATTACTCCAGTCTGACCTGTTGCAGTGATGAATATCTCTCCGGTCTTTGCGGCATCTGTCATGGGAGCAACTTCAAAACCATCCGTGTGAGCCTCTAATGCTCGCACAGGATCAACTTCAGTAACAGTAACTTTGGCACCCATTCCACGGCATCTTGATGCAACACCTCTTCCTACCCAGCCATATCCTGCAACAACAACACGCTTTCCTGCAAATAACAAGTTCATTGAACGCAGATAACCATCAATTGTACTTTGACCTGTTCCATATCGGTTGTCAAACATGTGTTTTGTATATGCATCATTTACTGCAATTACTGGATATTTCAATTTCTTTTCTTTTGCAAGTGCCTTTAGTCGTATGACACCTGTTGTTGTTTCTTCAGTTCCTCCCAAGACTTTCATGGAAGCAAACTTCTTGTTTCCATGTATTTTGCTGTGGCTATCAGAACCATCGTCTGTTAAGATCTGAGGCTTGTGGCTGAGCATCTGGTCGATGCACCAGTCATATTCTTCTGAGGTCTGGCCAGTCCAAGCATAGATATGAATTCCATTTTCAGCCAAGAATGCGGCAATGTCATCCTGTGTTGAAAGAGGATTTGCAGCACATGCACTTACATCGGCACCAAGTTCTTTTGCGCCCATTATCAAGACAGATGTCTCTTTTGTTATGTGTAGGCATATTCCTATGCGTAGGCCTTTTAGAGGCTGGGATTTTTTTAATCTAGATATAGTATTAGTGAGAATTTGCATGTGATCGCGGGCCCATTCATATGACATTTTTCCCTTTTCTGAAAGGCTTGGATCTTTTACTTGGCTCATGCTAAATCACAATTTCTTGGGATATAAAACAGTATCAGAAATAACAATCTAAATATTGGATAGATTTAGTTTTACAAAACATGGCGTGGAAGAAGGTAGCAGAAAAAGATGCAGTTGCCCCAGGAAAGGGCAAAGAGTTTGTGGTCGACGGCAAGAGAATTGCAATATTCAATCAGGACGGTTTTCATGCACTAGATTCAGTATGTGTCCACCAGGACGGATCACTTGCACCAGGCAAACTTGATGGAGACATTGTAGAATGCCCGCTTCACTTTTGGCACTATAACATCAAGACAGGAGAACTCCAAGACTATATCAAAGGAGTAAAGCTTCAGACATATAGTGTCGAAGTAAAAAAAGACGGAATTTACCTAGACGTTTGATAAGTTTAATTTCTTAAGGTCATTTTAAAAAACATTGAATCGTAAAATAATAGAAGAACTAGTAAAACAAGACTATGATTCAATCCAGAATAAAATTGGAAATTTTCTAAAAAACGAACTTGAAAAAAGAAGAGCAGGTGGACTAGTCTTTGGTTTAAGCGGAGGAATAGATTCTGCAGTGATTGCATCGATTTGTGCAAAATTTGCCAAGGAAAAATCTCTTGCACTCATCATGCCAAATTCAAAGATTACTCCAAACAGCGAGACAGCGGACGCAATAAAGATAGTTGACAAGTATTCAATAGAGTACAAGCTAATCGATATCGGTTTTATCCACAAAGAATATTCAAAATATCTGGAACAAAATCCGTTAGCATTTGGAAATTTAGGGGCAAGAATACGTGCAAACATGCTATACTATTACGCAAATGCAAGAAATTCGCTGGTGCTTGGTTCATCAGACAAGAGCGAGTTTCTGATTGGGTACTTTACAAAATTTGGCGACGGTGCATCAGACCTGCTTCCTATTGTATCATTATACAAAACCCAGATACGTGAGCTTGCAAAAAATCTTGGAGTTGCACAAAATATCATAGAAAAACCAAGTGGCCCGCACTTGTGGGAAGGCCATACAGCTGAGACAGAACTTGGCCTAAACTACGAAGAGATTGATTCCATATTACATTGTACGATAGACAATGGACTTGCAGTAGATGAGACATCAAAGATAACAGAGATACCAATTTCTGATGTTGACAAGATTTACAGGATGTACAAAAAAAGCGAACATAAAAGAACCATGGCAACAGCATGCACACTGGAATGAAAATGAGAATTTTTGACACGCTATCTGTATCAGAGAAAGATGTGGATACATCAAGTTCTGTGAGAATTTACCTGTGTGGTGTCACAGTATATGATGAAAGCCACATAGGTCATGCCAGAACCATCATAGTGTTTGATACGCTTCGAAGATATCTAGAATCAAAAGGGGCCAAGGTAAATCTTGTCCAGAACTTTACTGACGTTGATGACAAGATAATCAACAGGGCAAAAAAAGAAAACACTTTGGCTGAAACCATTACTACAAGATACATAAAAAATTATTTTGATGACTTTGACAAGCTAAATGTCAAGAGGGCAGACTTGTACCCCAAGGCAACAGAGCATATCACAGACATGATAAATCTGATAAAAGGTCTGATGGACAAAGGGTTTGCATATACATCCAAAAATGGCGTATATTTTTCAGTATCTAAATTCAAGGAATATGGAAAACTATCAAAGAAAAAAATAGACGAGTTGGTCTCAGGTGCGCGAGTCGAAGTAGATGAGACAAAAAAAGATCCGCTAGACTTTGCACTATGGAAATTCTCTGACGAGTCCCCCACATGGGAGAGCCCATGGGGCAATGGCAGACCAGGGTGGCATATTGAATGCTCGGCAATGAGCCTGAAATATCTAGGAAGCAACTTTGAGATCCATGGTGGTGGACGGGATCTGATATTTCCCCACCATGAAAATGAGATAGCCCAGTCAGAGTCATTTTCAGGAATCAACTTTGCCAAAATCTGGATGCATGTTGGAATGGTTACAATAAACGGAGAAAAAATGTCAAAGTCTCTTGGAAATACAAAGTCAATTGACCATGTACTAAAAAAATGGGGCCCAAATATAATCAGGCTATTTTGTCTCTCAGGCCACTATACAAAACCAATCGACTATTCTGAAGATACCCTAAAGGAGACCATAACAAAATGGCGCCAGGTGGAAAACTGTTACTATGAGATGATTTTATCAGACGATTCCAAGGAAACAGAAGAGATTGACCAGATAAAAGATACCATCCATGAGTTACAGTCAGAGTTTGAGAATGCACTAGATTCTGACTTTGACACGCCACTTGCGGTGGGGGCTTTTTTCAAGCTTGTTAAAAACATCAACCAACTTGCATCATCAGAGAAACTAACAAAGAAAATATCTGATGTAATGTTTCCAGCATTCCAAGAAATGTCATCAATTCTTGGCTTGAATACCATCCATGTAACAGACGATGAAAAAAACAAGATAACAAATCTCATCAAACAACGAGATACATTTCGCAGCGAGAAAAAATTCCAAGAGGCAGATGCAATTAGAAAACAAATCTCAGACATGAATATTGTTCTAATTGATCACAAAAACAAGACACTCTGGATGAAGCAGGAAAAAATAGGTATAGAAAACTAGGACTTTTTGGTTTTTGCACTTACAAGGGATACGATATCCCTGTCTCGCAATTGATAATTCACAGGCAATCTGACTCCATATCGTACATCTTTTGCATAGAGAAGACCCTTTGTAAGATCCGTGTGAATCTCTTTTGCCAAGTCCTCTACTGTTGCACCGTCTTTTAATAAAAGCAAGTCAGGCAGTACACGACCCTTTTTGTCAGAAAGTGTGTCAGGATTTGCTACTGGATATATTGAATTCATTTTTAATAACTTGAATACAGTAACATTGATTGCAAACTGGACACCAGTTCTCATGTATTCACCCAATATTCCTTGTGTGATAAAATCAAGTGCCTCTATCTGTTTTTTGTTTAGTTGTTCCTTGTGCAAAATCTCAAACTGCTCTGATCCTGGAACATATTTTATGAGACCTTTTTTTTCTGCCTTTCGTAGTGAGAGTTCACTGTCAGTGCTTGCAGGAATGATTATTGTATCAATGTATTTTTCTCGTAGTCTATCAAAGTTTTTTTCTGCGCCTGGAACATCAATTTTGTTTGCAACAATAAGTGTAGGTTTTGATATCTTTCGTAAATGTGCAGCAAATTTTTTGCTGTCATGCATGTCAAAGTTTTCAAAGTGCTTGTCTTCAAGCCCTGTTGTCTTTAACGCCTCCTTGACGTGTCCTTCCTTGACGCCAATGCCTCGAAACACATCAGTTATTGCAACAATTGGTTCTGTCTCAGACTGGATTAGTTTTGATATTTTATCCCTGTTGCCTTCAAGCAGTTTGAGATACCACATGATTAGCTCCTCTTCAATGTCAGAGACATCAGCTATTGGGTCACCGTTTCCAACTTCAGCTATTCTCCCTGCAGCATCAATGCTTCCTGATACATCTACAACATGTAGTATAGCATCGGACTGGGTGGCAACTGAAAGAAATTGGTTCCCAAGCCCCTTGCCAGCCCATGCATCTTTTATCAGTCCTGGAAGATCAATTAGCTCAATTGGGATAAATCTCCAGCCATCAGTACATTTTGAATTTTGGGGATTGTCTTGTATGTTAAATTCCGTATGGACACATGGTGTGATTGCATTTCCAAGCGCCCTTTCTGGTTTTTTTGTTGTAAATGGATAAGTCGAGACCTCTCCACCTGCCAGTGTAGCGGCATTGAAAAATGTAGTCTTACCGGTGTTAGTCTTACCTAAAAGGCCAATCTTGATTGGCATGTCCTCATCTGGTGGATGCTTGCTATTTATCTTTGCCGTAGTTTATTCATCATGGTGATGTGAGGAAACATTACCTGATGAATTTTTTATCTCTTCTGAATACCACTTGATTTGGTTTTTTTCATCTTCTGTCAGGGTGTCATTCCATTTTTCAAGCACGAGTTTTATTATTTGTGAGCCATTGTACAACAATCCCCAGTAAGGGTGATGCTCTGCAGTTGTAAGTGCAAGCTCCTCGACTTCTTCAAGACCTGTCTTTGCAAGGTCCAATCCACTAGAGCGTTCTCCATAAATTCTGATTATATTAGAACCAGGATCAGAGTGCATCTTGACTAGGACATTTTTCTTTTCAAAAGACTGGACCAAATCCAAAAGCGATTTGTGAAACTCTTCAAAATCGTCTGACATG
This sequence comes from Nitrosotalea sp., assembly GCA_025449485.1. Lineage (GTDB taxonomy): Archaea > Thermoproteota > Nitrososphaeria > Nitrososphaerales > Nitrosopumilaceae > Nitrosotalea. The sequence goes on from JANWJG010000041.1 coordinate 16,672, forward strand.
TCTTAGAACAGTCTCTTGTGTTCTGCAAGCATGCATCGATTAAACACAACTACTGAAATTCCGGCTTTACGTGCAGTATCTTCTGCTTGTTCATTGTGTATTCCTTCCTGTAACCATATGATTTTGGGTTTTATCTTAACAGATTCTTCGATTACTGGCATGAGTTGGTCAGAGGGCCTGAATACATCAACGACATCAATATTCCCGGGAATGTCTAAAAGTGTGGAATAGCATTTTCTTCCAAGTATTTCTGTTGCAGTAGGATTGACAGGAATTACGTTAAACCCTTGGTCAATTAGATATTTTGGAACATAGTGTGCTGCTTTTTCTGGATTTTTTGACATGCCAACAACTGCAATATTTTTTAGAGAATAAATTTTTCGAATTTCATCGTCTGTAAAGGAATCGTGTTCCATGTTTTTTGTATGGTATCATGCGCTTAATATCTTGCGGAATAACCGATTTATAGGGCAGTCTTTAATTATTTTCTCATGGAACAAGAAGAACCAAATGATGTAATCATACTTAGTGCGATAAGCCAGGGTGCAAGAAAGTTTGACAAGATTTCAAAAAAGACAAAAATTGACGGTCAGGAATTGAACATTTTGCTCAATCGCTTGGAAGAAAAAGGATTCATTGCTCTAGTAGAAAAGAAAAGTTGGTGGGGTTCCAAAAAAGAGCTAGTCCTAACAGACAAGGGCAACAAGGAATTAGAAGAGCGAAGATTTGAGTTGCAGCAGAGCTGGAATCAAATAGTATCCACATGGAAGAGCGGAGACAAACAAAAACTCCAGCAACAAATGGAAGAACACAAGTCAATCTTACCGTCCATGATGTTTATGGGAATAATGGACATGATGATGTTTTCCACAATGATGGGGTTCATGGGCATGGCAATGACAAGTTTCATGCCAGACCAGTACATGGGCGGTGGACAGGACATGGGAGGACAAGATGCGGGCCATGATACAGGTGCCGGTCAGGACACAGGTTCAGGACAGGACATGGGAGGAAGTGGATTTGGAGACGGCGGCCCAGGAGACATGGGCGGCTTTGACGTCAACTTTTAAACAGATTTTAGAATAATAGAAATTAAAAAACGGTTTTTGATTTTCCGTCGGTTGGAAATTATTTTACTTTGTACCCATGTTCATGGTGCTGTTTGTGTAGCTTCCATGAGATGTCATAGGAGACGTTGAGGAACCTGCTAGTCCTTGCATAACATCTTCACCATGTGGTGCATTTGCAACTTTGCCATAGCTTACTTTTTGTGATTGCCATATTGCGTTTATCCACTTGGTGTGTTCGCCTGGTGCACATTTGTGGTCACCGCAGACTACGGTATTGCCATAGCTTGCTGTGGATATGTTGTCATTCCAAGTACTTTTTGTCAAAGCACTAGCTTGTGGAACAGACATTGCAGCAAATGATGTCAAAAGCACAGATGTTGTAAACAAGAGCAATGCTATTTTGTTAGCCATCAATGGTTCTGAACGGAGTGGCATATAAAAGAATTATGATAAATTTATGCGTCAGATAAAAATGGTTAGTGGTAAGATCCGCTGTAATTATTTGGTCATGTTACCAGTCATTGTCATGTTTCCATTCACGGTCATATTGCTAGACATTTTCATGGTTCCATGTGATGACATTGGTGGTGCAGTAGATCCTGCCATTTGATGCATTACATCTTCACCGTGTGGTGCGTTTGTAACTTTGCCATAACTTGCTATTTGTGAATGCCAGATTGCATTGAGCCACTTGGTGTGTTCACCTGCTGCGCATAGATGGTTACCGCATACTTTGCTGTATCCATAACTTGCAGTTGTGTGACTGTCATCTAAGATTGAAAAGTCTCTTTGGACAAGTGCGTTGACTTGGGGCAAGTTGACTACAAGCAAAGATGTTAACAGAACAGAGGCTGTAAGCAAGAGTAAGGTTGTTTTGCTAGACATCGCTGTCGATTCTCTTAGGGCATATAAAAGATTTATGAATCAAACCAGCCTGAAAAAACTGCCACAATACCACAAGGAAACAGATATCAATAATTCACAAGATGTGTTCCACATGACAGTGCAAATAGGCACAAAGACTCCAAATCTCAAGGTATCAGAATGGGTTCAGGGGTTACCAACCAACATAGACAAAGAAAAAGACAATGTTGTCCTAATCGAAGTGTTTCAGGTCAACTGTCCGGGTTGCTTTCTTTACGGAATTCCACAGGCAATTGAAATTTACCAAAAATACAGAAAAGACGGTGTCACAGTTTTGGGAGTTGCAACAGCGTTTGAAGATTTTGATAAAAATACGGTTGAAAATCTCAGACTGTTACTTACAGAAGGCAAGGTAATAGGCGAGACTCTAAAGGCACTAGGTCAATATGGACAGCTCGTAGACGGCAGCAAACTTCCATACAAGATCCCATTTCCAGTTGCAATGGACTTTCTCAAAAAAGAAGACGGTCAGATAAGTCAGGCAAGAATTGATGAGATCATTCAGGCCAACGTTCCAGGATACGAGTCATACAGTGAGAATCAAAAATTAGAAATAATTGAACGCGTCAAGCAGTATCTTAAGAGCAAGGAATATTCTGCCCAGACATTTGACGAGTTTGCACTGCGCGGCACGCCATCAACCATATTAATTGACAAAAAGGGAGTACTTCGAGACGTTGCATTTGGTACAAACGACTTTCTAGAAGAGAACATCAAAAAATTATTGAGCGAATGATCTTTTCTTGATTTAGGAGAACAATTGTTCTTGCATGTACACATCATTTGATGAAACAACACTTGACAAGATTGTAACATTGCTAAAGTCACACCAGTCAGAATTTTTGTCTGGAGAAAAACTTTCCAAGTCACTTTCACTGAGCAGGGCGGCAGTATGGAAAAATATCAAAAAATTAAAGTCACTAGGATACAAGATAGAATCAAGGCCAAAGTCAGGATACAAATTACATAAAAATGTAAATCTTCTTTTCCCGTGGGAGATATCAGACGGGCTCCAGACAGATATCATTGGCAGAAAAATTTACTATTTTGAAAAAATTGACTCGACCCAGAATTTTGCACTAGAGCTTGCTCAAAAACCACATGAGAACGGCTCTGTGGTTATTGCAAAAATACAGACCCAGGGAAGAGGTAGGCTGAACCGCAAATGGGTCTCTCCAAAGGGTGGAATATGGATGTCCATACTTTTGAGGCCAAACTTTGAGCCCGCGTATACCTCACTATTTCCAATGGCCACATCTCTTGCTTTGGCAGTATCAATTGAAAAGACACTAGACATACAGACAGAACTAAAGTGGCCAAACGATGTCACCATCAATGGGAAAAAAGTGGCAGGCATACTAATTGATGCATCAGTTGAATCAAACAAGATAGACTATCTCATAATAGGAATCGGGATTAATTTCAAGATAAATCCAGGCATGATATCAAAGTCAATCAAGCAAAAAAACTATGGCATCACTACACTTGTACATAAAGACCAAAGTGTAAGCCCAGTGGAATTGATACAGCAATTCTTGCTAGAGCTTGAAAAAACATACAATAAAGTTTTGTCAGGCACCACTGGAACGATACAAAAAGAGTGGATAAAAAAATCATCGACAATTGGAAAAAATGTAACGGTAACTACAACCACTAGAACGCTGAAAGGAAAGGTAACTGGAATCGACAAGACTGGTGCACTGTTATTATCAAGCAAAGGCAAGGTCCAGCGCATCTTGGCTGGAGATATTACATATACATAACTTGGAAAATTTTACTTGTGAGATATAAGAATAAGACTGGTACCTACCAGAATTCCTGCAATTATCTCCATCCAGTGTGGAAAGAGTAGTCGGATCACAGTTTCACCTGCTCCTTGTTTCATACTAGAACGGGTTTTGTGTTCAGTATAATAGCGTTTTATCAGCTCCAGTCATTAAAATTCAGCTGGTGTTGTGATTTTCCTAAAAATACTAGATCTCGATCTTTTATCTAGTGTTCCATCACACGCGAATTTTTAATAATTGTACGATCCCAATTATATGATGAAGATTTGCTGGGAGAATACAGACAGTTTTGATGAATCAGAGATTGTAATTGTTGGAATTCCTGATGAATCAAAGTCTCATGCACTTCGCAAGGGAACATCTGAGGCGCCTCACAGGATCAGAGAGATATCAACAATCAGGGACACGTACAAACGCGGAGACGACATATCCCTTGGATTACCATCAGACGGAATTGCAAGTAAAGTTTACGATTATGGAAACATAGAACGCAGCCAGATAGAATATACCATAGGAAAAATTGTCTCAAGTTCCAAGATCCCAATATCAATTGGAGGGGACCATTCCATAACAACTGAAATAATAAAATCAGTTGCAAAAAAACACGGACCGCTGTCACTTGTATACTTTGACGCACATCCAGACTTTGTAAGCTCAGTTCACGGATACTATGGGTCTGTATTTTATGATGTGCTGCCGTACATTGATACCAAGTCAAGCATCCAGATAGGAATCAGAACACCTGAGAAAGAAGAGATTGAAAACATCAAAAAATATGGCATTAAGGTCATTACCCCGTTTGATATCATCCAAGACGGAATCCAAAAAACAATCAAGACAATATTGGATAAAATAGGAAAAAACGTTTACGTCTCACTTGACATGGATGCAATCGACCCGGCATTTGCGCCAGGAGTTTCTGTTCCAGTTCCACTGGGTCTTGGGAATATCGAAGTTGCATTGATTCTAAAGTCAATTGCAAAAAAAGGCATTTGTGGGTTTGACATGATGGAGGTGTGTCCAAACTATGATGTAAAAGATAGGACATCACACCTTGCATCAAGAATTATTGCAGAGACAATATCATCAATACCCGGAAATACCGCTAATACTTTTAACTAGCAACAATTGTTAAAAAAATAATGTTTTCCCATTTTACACTAGAGCAAGCAAATAAAATGCTACCATCAGTCATAGAAAAATTCAACGCTGTACTAGATGCAAAAGATCAAGTTGTCAATATCCAGTCAGATTTTGAGACAAATCCAAAATACATGGCAAGTTTCAAGGATTATATCATAAAAAAGCAAGAGCTAAACTCTGCGATAACCAAGTTCTACAAATCAATTGAAGACCTAGAGGCAACAGGCGTGTCAGTCAAGAGCATTGATCAAGGATTGTTGGATTTTCCATCGCTCATGTTCAATGAAGAGATATGGCTGTGCTGGAAACAAGGAGAGACTGTCATAAAGTTCTGGCATGGAAAAGACGAGGGGTTCAACGGTAGAAAGCCAATAGAAAGTGTAGATTTGGAAAAACTACGATAATCCCCAGAGACATATATCAAAATAATCCCTCAAATGAAATGGTACCATGATGCTAAAGGTATGGCTTCGTGCAGTAAGGATACGATTTTTGCTTGCATCAATAATTTCAGTCTGTCTTGGTCTTGCAATAAACAGCTGGCAGAACCATACAATTGACATTGGATTTGCCGCACTCACGTTTGTTGGAGTGGCGGCATTGCACGCAAGTGTGGACTTGCTAAATGACTATTGGGATTACAAGAGGCAGATAGATACAGATACCCAAAGGACAAAGTTTAGTGGTGGCACCGGTGTGTTGCCAGAGGGACTGCTCAAGCCCCAGCAAGTGTACCGTGCAGGAATGTTGATGCTAATAATTGGCTCTGCAGTTGGAGCATTTTTCATATTTGAAAGAGGAATAACCATTGCAGTAATTTTGGGATTTGCAATTGTTTCCATTTATTTTTACTCGACAAGAATAGTGGACTCGGGTCTTGGCGAAGTCTTTGTTGCAATAAAAGGTGCCATGATAGTACTTGGCACATATTTTGTTCAGAGTTCACATGTAACATCAGAGCCAATCATTGCAGGAATTGTATCAGGAGTGTTGTCATCAACGGTACTGTTTGTAAATTCATTTCCAGATTATGATGCAGACAAGAAACATGGTAGAAAAACACTTGTCATAGTTCTTGGAAAACAAAAAGCAACAGTTGCTGTCTGGGCATTTCCTGGAATAATATACGGAGTAATCATATCAGGTGTGGTATCAGGAATATTTCCAGTTGTATCTTTGATGACATTGGCAACAATACCTATGGCAGTACAAGGGGCAATTGCGCTCAAGAAAAACTATGAAAATACCAATGGACTTGTTCCAGTAATGGAGAGATTTGTGACATATAGCAGAATAACAGGTGTGCTGTTTGTTGTTTCATTTCTTGTTGACATGGTACTGAAAACCCCACAGTAGAATTAAATCGCAGGTGCAAAATCAAGAGCACATGGTCTCAGGCTTTGCAACACCAGAAGGCACTGCAAATTTTGCAAAAAGACAGTCAAAGGTTGCAAAGAATCATTTCAAGAATTTTTCAGGTTTATCTCTCTCATCAGTTGGAATCGGGACATATCTTGGCAACCCAGACGATGCAACAGACAAGATGGTCAAAGATGCAGTAAAGGCATCTGTCAACTCTGGCATAAACGTGATTGATACTGCAATCAATTACAGGGCACAAAAGGCAGAGAGGTCTGTAGGAAAAGCAATCTCGGAGCTAGTCGAGTCAGGGGATGCAAAAAGAGAAGAGGTTTTCATTAGTACAAAAAATGGCTATGTTACAAATGATGGCGATGTAAATGAAGAGTTTTGGGTAAACATACAAAACACACTTGTCAAGCCAGGGATAATAAAATCAGGAGACATTTCATCAGGATACCACTGTATGACGGTACCATACCTGCAAGACCAGCTTGGACGCAGCATGAAAAATCTTGGGCTTGACTGCATAGACTTGATGTACTTGCATAATGCTGCAGAGGGACAACTGCAAGATGTGTCCAAAGAAGAATTTGCAAAAAACCTAAAAGATGTTTTTGAGTTTTATGAAAGCCAAAGAAAGAATGGTTCCATTAGACATTACGGGATGGCAACATGGGAGTGTTTCAGGGTTCCAGGGAACCATCCACAGTATCTCTCAGTTTTTGAGATTGCAAAAATAGCAAAAGATGTTGGAGGACAAGACAACGGGTTTAGGTTCATCCAGTTGCCATACAACATGTATCTTGACCAAGCATTGACATTGAAAAACCAGGGAGATGCAAACCAGTATACTATACTAGAATCATGCATCAACTTGGGCATTGGAGTCTTTGCAAGCGTTCCACTCATGCAGGCAAAACTTCTTGCACCAAATGTTTTGCCAGAGTTTGGGAATTTATCCAAGCCATCTCACAGGGCAATGCAGTGTGTAAGATCAACACCTGGAATCATTTCACCACTTGTTGGACAAAAGACCCCAGCACACGTGCAAGAGAATTTGGATCTTTTGAGCACTCCAGTTCTGAGCCAGACAGAATTTTCAGAATTGATAAACAAGTTGTCGTCATAGATGAGTTTAGATGTCATGAAGACAATACAATATCATGAATGCACTAGAACTGACTACATTACTGCATGAATTAATTGCAGAACAGAACAAATGCGATAGCGAACTATACTTTCAAAAAAGTACAAATTTTGACAAGCGAGATGGCGTAATCAAAAAGATATTAGATTTGAACAATACACACTAAGATATTGTAGAATAATTTGAAAGCCAGTAGAAATTCCAGTTGTTATGTAGAGTTGTTTACTTTATAGCTTGACGCCCTTTGATAGGTCATCTTTCTTTTCAGGCAGGTTACTTGGCTCTTTTCTTGAGATACTAGATATTTTTCCAGGATTATCATCTCCTACCATGTCAAAAATAATCCTAATCTCCACTATCCTCTTTGCAATATTGCCAAAATCCCCAAACTTGGCAAATACGTGGTAAATGCCATCAGCAAAACCAGTCTTTGATACAATACCATGTTTGAAATCTATATGAAGAGGTAGTTTTGCGTCAGTTTCTTTTTTGTGAAGTTCATCATATTCTCTTGATGACAACACATTTGCAGGATCAGCTATGATTATTTCTCCAGTGTCTACACCAACAGTACCAATCTCTTTCCATTCGTATGTTGGCTCGTTTTTAATTTCTATCATTTTTTGTCCTTGATTGTGTTATACTCTCATCTCTATTAAACCGGCATTAGTGACGCATTACGAGGCTTTTAATCTCAGATTATACCATCAATACAGTAGAGTGGTGTGAGTTTGCACATCCCTGATGATATATCGGAGAAGGACTGGAGTAACTAACCAGCTCACATTTGTTTTTTGGGTCCAGTCAGACTTTTTCATGACGATATCTGTTTTTAATGAATCTTGTATGATACTGTCCATGGGATATCACTGATTTCATCAAGCCATCATAGATCTTTTTTGGCACACCAAAATATTGGTATATTCCACCATGACGAAATTGTATTTCCAATATTTGTAATGATTCATCATATCCAACTGATAGCAGATCATTTGACTTGAGTCGTATCCTGTCCATATTACATCAGAACGTCATTGAATCATCTAAATCATTGGTTCAATGTCATATCTGCAATATAATGAAACAATCAGGTTTTCCAGGATTTGAAGAGTTTGTCTTTTCCCTTAATTGTAAGTTTTAAATACGAATATCAGACGAGTCTTGAATATGCCAGTTGATCCAGTCTGTGGAATCGAACTAGATGAGAGCCTTGCCCTAGTTCATGAATTTGAAGGCAAAAAGTATTATTTTTGCTGCCATGGCTGTAAGAGAATTTTTGCAAAAAAACCAAACAAGTGGAAGAAATCTAAATAGGATAACTTCCGCACATGCGGCAAAAGTGTGCTCCTGGATTTAAGGCATATTTACAGTTTGGACATCTGGTATCAGATTTTCCAAGTGTGTTTGGGATGTCAAAGTACTTGCGATATATTTCATAATAGTATAGCGATTCCTTTGACAACAACTTGACTTGATCTTTTTCTTCATAATGTCTTGATTTTGTATCAAAGGTACCATCAGGTGTGACACCATCAAGAAAAGACGTCAGTCCAGCAGTGCCAGAGCCGTCCTGCATGGCATCCTTGTCCCTCCAGATTATCGAACCTGGCAGAGAATCTTCAAAGGCCTTGCGGAGTATCCATTTTCCATATTTTTTTCCATTTTCCTCGCGTATCTTCAAGTCAGGTGCGATCTTTTTTGCATATGCAGATACTGTATCATCCAAGAATGGAGTGTTCAGTTTTATCCCAAGCGATCTTGATATTTCGCGTGATGGAAAGTGCATGACACTCCATATTCTTTCCAGATCTTTTTGAAGATCTTTTGGTGACATTTTCTTGAAAAAGTTGTATCCAGCAAAGAGCTCATCTGCCCCATCTCCTGTCATGATGGAATCACATCCTGATTTTTTTGCAAATTTCATGGTAAGGTATACGACAACATTGTTTCTGATCTCTATTGGATTGAATACCTTGAGTATCTTGATGGTACTCTCTGCTGCAGAAAGCAGATCTTGTATCTCAACTGGAATAACGTCAAGTTTTAGATCACACTTTTTTGCCACAAGCTGGGCGTGCACAAGATCTGGCGAGGCAAAATCTTTTGCAACCATGGCAAATGCTCTAGTCTTTTTGTCTTGGATAAATGAAGCAAGAATAGAGCTGTCCAGTCCTCCGGAAAGCGCTATACCATCAGACTTGAGAGCATGTACGGAATCAGATACTAGTGTCTTTATCTGCGACAAAATTTCTTGCAATCATTTTGAGATCTTGTTGCGCCCTCTAAAAAGTCATCATGAAAAATATGACTAGGTTTAAATATTTTATAACAACAATTTTGCATATGCTTCTTCCGTCAGAGATAGAGACCAAGACACTCATACCTGCGTTGAGAGCAATTCTTGCAAAAAAACTCATAGAAGAACACAAGATAAGAGAGGAAGAAGTTTCAAAGTTGCTCGGGGTTACCCAGGCAGCAATCAGTAATTACGTGAGAGGAACAAGGGGCGATCCAGTATTGATAAGCAAGTTGTTATCTGTAAAAGAGGTCTCTGAGATGATAAATGACATTTCAAGCAATCTAGCGTCAAAGATGGCATACACTCCAGCAAGCCTCTCAAAATTCATAGGCCTGTGCAACTACATCAAGTCAAGCCTATTGATATGCGACATTCACCACAAGCTAGAATCAAACATAGACGAAGCAGTCTGTAAGGAATGTGAAAACATGTTGCTAAAAGGTCCTGGAAGTTCTTTCTAGTTCGTCTTTGCTACAACAATTTTAATTATTGAAACAAGTGGCTTGTCTACTGCTTCTTCACTGTCTACGATAATATCAAGGATTTTCGAATTTCCCTTCATCATGTTTTCAGTCACAATGTTTGCAACTGCAACTGCAGTAGGTATTGCTTGGCCTTTTGCCACAAGTGTAACTGTCGTGTGTTTTACAAGCTCAGCCAAGAGATCAAGTGCACACGGCACGATATCTTGTTGATAAATTGTAATCAGCCTTTCGTCTGGATGTGAAGAATCATTCAACTGCACTTTTTCTATACCGCTCAACAAAACACTACCACCACAATTTCTGCATTCTATTAAAGTCTTATCGACCAATCATCCATCAATCGAAAAGATCTATAGGAATATTCTGAAAGTCACCGTTTGGTAAAACTCGTCTAATTGTAATTGGAATTACACGTTTTTCAAGCTCTGCATAAGCCAAGTCTAGCGATGTTGCAACGTCTTTTGGTATTGGTATGAAAGGCGGTGCACCAAGTGACAACTGTAATGCCCTTGCGCCAAGAATTCTTGCTTTTTCAAATCTGGTCAATGTTGGAGGGCCTATCATTATCTTGCCTTTTCCAGTCATTTCGTATTCAACTATGTCATGTATTGGATCAATGTCAATAATTTCACGAGCATCAATTATCTTTCGTAGTCTTTCCTGTTCTGCAATCTCTTCTGCACTAAGCTCCTTTTTGCCTTTCTTTCCTGGTTTTACCTCTTCTTCCTCTTCAACTGGAGCTTCAGGAGTCTCGATTACTACAGGACCTATAGTTGGTTCTTCTTCCTCAACTGGCTGAACCTCTTCGGTATCTACACTTACTTCCTCAGGTTCATCCGACATTGAGATGTTGGATAAAGAAACGTTATATATTCATAATCCTTGTCCTCAAAAATGAGTGCAGGCTCTGTTTCAAAGCTTGATTATGTTCTATCCCTGAAAGGCAAGGCAGATCTCACACTAGAACTCAAGCGCCACGTGGCACCAAAGACAGTTGGAGGCATTGCACGATCTATTCCAATAGAAGGTAATGCCCACATGATGGGAAACAGCATAGCATATGTTGATACAAACATCAAGACAGGCGGAGAAAAACTCAGAACCCAGTTCAAAAAGGGAGATGCTGCATTTTTAGCCGCAAACGGCTCGATCTGTTTTTTCATCGATGACGTGTCCGGCACTAAACCCATGACACTTGTTGGAAAGATAACAAATAACTTGGAATCACTGAAGAATGTAAAACCCGGAGATATATTTTCAATAACTCAAGCTGGAACGTAAATGTGGTGTCCGCTGTATCCACCGACTCGCTTTACTGCACCCTTTACAAGTAATTTTTGGAGCAGTGCGTTTGCTGCAGATATCTTGACGTTTGTCTGTCTTGACAATTCTTGAACGGTAAAGACCTTTGCACCCTTGATAAAGTTCATTGCCTGGTTTTCATCAATGATGACAGAGATGTTTGTTTTTGCCTTTTGATCTTTTCTATCTCCCTTCTTTTGTCCGTCCTTCTTTCCAGCCTCCGCTGACTGAGACTTTTCTGCCTGTGCTGGAGATTGTTTCTTTCCGCCGCCCATGTGTAATTCTTTTTTTCTCCTATTTATAAACGAACAAACATTTGAGAAATACTAAATACTAGAAAAAGTTGCCTTGTACCATGGGCCTTGACGTCATTGAAGAAAAGAACCTAAATGATATCATAACATATGCTCTTGAATATCCAAAGATGGTTCTCTCAGAGGCCACATCTTGGCCAATCACAAACTTGGTAGACTTTGCAATAGGGCTGTATATTGGATACATGGGAGGAGTCTTTTTTGACGGGTTCTTGAAGAGAAACAAGCGCTTTTTGGATTCTGAGGAATACTCGGACTTTCATGCAATAATTTCAAAGAGAGAGACAGAAATCAAATTAAAGATCCAGGCACACCTGCACAAGAAATAACTTCAGACTTTTATCATACGTACATCAAGAATTCTCAGATGAAGTTTTCTCTTGTTGCCGACACTCTGAGTTACATGGAGAATACCACAAAGAGACTGGAATTAACACAGCACCTGGTTGATTTATTCAAGATTACACCTGCTGATATCATACCAAAGGTTGTCTACCTGCTGCAAGGAAAGCTCAGACCCGACCACGAAGGTGTGGAAATTGGCATTGCGGAAAAGATTGCGATTAAGGCACTATCAAAATCATCGGGCATGTCAATTAAAAAAATAGAGGACGAGTACAAGGACACTGGAGACTTTGGGCAGGTGGCATCAAAGATACTAGAGCAAAAAACCCAGACAACTTTTCTTAGCCAAAATATTACAGTGGAGCGAGTCTATGACACCCTGTACAAGATTGCCGAGCTAAAAGGTGCTAGATCACAGGACATGAAGATGAAATACATCTCAAGTCTTCTAAATGATGCAACACCAACAGAGGGCGGATTTATTGCAAAGATAATAACATCAAATCTTCGCCTAGGCATTGCGGATTATACAATACTTGACGCACTCGCTGTTGCATATACTGGCTCTAAAGAAAATAGGCCTGCACTGGAATACGCATACAATGTCTGCAGTGACTTGGGCAAAGTGTCCCAGGCGGTTGCAGAAAAGGGACTTGAATCTCTCAAAGATTTTCAGGTTGCAATATTTAGTCCGATTCGACCAATGCTTGCCGAGAGGGTAAAGAGTCCTCAGGAGGCACATGAAAAGATGGGTGCTGAATTTGCATCAGAGTACAAGCTTGACGGAGAGCGTGTCCAGGTGCACAGACAGGGAGAAAAAATTGTCCTGTACTCGCGCTCCCTTGAAAATATCACAAGCTACTATCCTGATATAGTTGAAAACATAGGCAAGTCATTAAAGTCAGACGAGATAATACTAGAGGCCGAAGTTGTTGCAATAAATGACGACACTGGAGAATTTTTACCGTTTCAAGAATTGATGCACAGACGACGCAAGTACAAAATTGCACAAGCTGTTCAAGAATATCCAATCACGGTAAATTTCTTTGATATCTTGCTTGTTGACAAAAAAAGTTGCCTTGAGGTACCATATGCAGAAAGAAGAAAGATGTTGGAAAAAAATGTGGTAGAAGATACATTTGCAAAGATAATGCCGATGATTTTGGTCAAGACAGACAATGAAGTAGAAGACAGTCTTGAAAATGCAATCAACTCGGGATGTGAAGGAATCATGCTAAAACAACTTGATTCTCCATACCGTGCAGGTGCGAGGGCAAACAACTGGCTCAAGCTCAAACGAGAATACAGAAACGAACTAGGTGACAGCCTTGACTTGGTAGTAGTTGGTGCATTTTATGGCAGGGGAAGAAGGACTGGAAGATATGGCGCTCTGCTCTTGTCTGCATACGACGACAAGACAGATGAGTTTCCAAGCATCTGTAAAGTTGGCACCGGTTTTACAGACGAGTCACTTGACCAGTTTTACCAGATCTTGTCAGACAAGATAACTGTAAAAAAAGACCCAAGGATTCAGAGTGGCCTTGAGGCAGATGTCTGGTTTGAGCCTGAGATAGTAATAGAGATTGTAGCTTCAGAGATAACACTCAGCCCAATTCACAAAGTTGCCATGGATAAAATCAGAAAAGGCAGCGGGCTTGCCCTTCGGTTTCCCAAGTTTACAGGAAAGATAAGATTTGAAAAAACATCAGAGAACGCAACAAACATCGATGAGATAGTAACGTTATACAACAGCCAAAAACGTGTTGTGCAAGACGAAAAAATAAGCTAGAGAAAAATTTTTCTTGTACAATCGAATTTACGCAAGGATTATTAGCCGTAGACCTAGTCTAAAGTATCTAGATGTATAGCGGAGAACTTGAAGTTCAGGCAAAGAGAAAGGCCTTGGCCGTTTTACAAGACGAAATAAACAGAATTCTCAACGCAGTCAGAGATCTATCTATTCTGCCAGGTTTGATAATCAAGGCAGACAAGGCAGAAATCAAACAACTATTGGAGAGAATAAAAAATACCGAGGACGAAGTAGAAGCTCTTCGTAGAAAAATAACAAGAGAGATTTCAGACGTTGGTGGTCTTATGATGAACAGGGAGAATCTTTTGAACTCGGCATATACAATGGATGAAATTGCAGGGTACATCACAGGCATTGCCTTCAAACTCGCAAATATCAAGGCAGCCACGCTAAAGAAGGAAAAACTTGACAAGGACCTCACAGAACTAGTGGAATTGGCAGTAGACCAGATTCACAAGATAAATGAAATAATTCGAGCCCTTGCAAGCAACAACAG